>JAKBCQ010000083.1 GCA_021807585.1 Planctomycetota bacterium
TCTACACATGACGATGTCGCTTCGCTTATGCGGGACGTTTCCCGCAGGCTGGTCGGACTCGGGGTTTTCCGCGATCGTGCCGATCTTCTCTCGCCGAATCCGACCGCGGTTGAAGAGATCGGTACGCTGATCGGAGACGTTCTCGGCGTTAGACGTAAGGACTTGTTTAGAAAAACGACTGATCGTCTTGAAAACGTGCATCAAGAGAAGATGCTCGAGCGAGTTCGGACACTTAACTGGGAAATTTTTGATCGCGCCGTCGGCGCGGCGACGAAAAGCGCAATTGATGAAATTATGAAGGTTGCTAAAGAGCGATTGATCGTGCTTCGCGAGCCGACCGCCGCCGAACTTCAAGACGTTCGAGGGAGTTTGGAAAAGCCGTTCGCCGATCGACTTTTGCTCTGGCAAAAATCGAAGCAAGACTTGGTTCAGGAGATGGATTCGACGATTCAAGTTCCCGGGTGGGGAAACATCCCGACGCAGCCGATTATTAATCGGATCGAGATGCTTTCAACGGGCGTTCGATCGCAGATCGGCGTCAAGGTGTTCGGCGACGATCTCGATCGAATTCAGCGTGTTTGTCAGGAGATCGCCGCGGTGTTGAAGAGTGTTCGTGGGGCGGGGAACGTGTTCGCCGATCAGATCACGGGCAAAGGTTATGTGGAGATTCATATCGATCGCGAAAAGGCGGCGCGGTATGGAATATCGGTGGGTGACGTTCAAGACGTGGTTGAGGTGGCGATGGGAGGGAAGCCGATCACGCAAACGGTGGAAGGCCGAGAGCGATATCCGGTGCGGGTGCGGTATGCGCGCGATTACCGCGACGACGTCGATGCGATCAAGCGTATCTTGGTATCGGCGAGGGGATCGATGGGACCTCCCGGAGGTAGCGCGATGGGAGGGATGGGAGCGCCCTCGATGGACGCCTCGAATTCCGGAAAAGCGGCGAGCCGTGAGAAGCCGACTCAGATACCTCTCGCCGATCTGGCCGACATTCAAATCGTCGACGGTCCGGCGATGATTCGGAGCGAGAACGGGCTATTGCGATCGTACGTTCAGCTCGACGTTCGCGGTCGCGACGAGGTTGGTTTTGTCGAGGAGGCGCGGCGCATCGTCGAAGAAAAAGTGAAACTCCCCAAGGGGATGTACGTGGAATGGTCGGGAGAGTTCGAGCACCAGGTTCGAGCGCGGCGGACGATGCAAATCGTTTTTCCCGCGGTGATTTTACTGATTGTTCTTATTTTGTATATTACATACAAAAATTTATTGGATGCATTGTTGATGATGACGAGCGTGATCGGGGCGCTCGCCGGGGGCGCGATCTTTCAATGGCTGTTCGGTTTTAACTTCAGCGTGGCGGTTCAGGTCGGGTATATCGCGTGTTTCGGCATGGCGGTGGAGACTGGGGTGGTAATGCTTGTGTATTTGCGCGAGGCGATCGCCGATCGGGGCGGGCTTGCGCGGATCGGTTCGGTCGCCGAGCTCAGGCAAGCGATTCTTGAAGGCGCCGTCCATCGTTTGAGACCCAAGCTTCTGACCGAGGGGACGGCGATCATCTCGATCGCGCCGATGTTGTGGGCGACGGGGGTGGGCGCCGAGGTCGTTCGACCGATGGCGGCGCCCGTGCTGGGGGGGCTTCTGGTCGCCGACGAGGTGATCGATATCTTTTTGCCCGTTCTCTATTTTTCGCTCGAAAAATGGCGGTGGAACAAGCTTCAATCGCGTCAAGAAGGCTCCGCGCGATCGGTTGAGAACGAAGCATGATTTGGACGATGATCGGCGAACGCCTGCTTTCTGAAATCAGAAGATCGTTTAATAATTGAAACGGAAGGCGTCCGAATCTGAAAAGGATCGGGATGTTTCTTTTTTTCAACATCGGCTTGATCGCTTGGTACGTTTCGGTACGCTGAGATTAACTTCGGTGCGGGATCATGTAGTCTGGATTTTTGGAATTCGATCGAAGCGGATCGTAAGGAGATGGATTCGCGTGTGAGGTTCCTCCGCGCGAACGTTCGATGTCCATGCGTGCGCGGTTCGCACGGGTCAGTCGCGTCACCTAGAGAACGGGGGCGACCGGATGAATCGCACGATACGAATGCTGGCGTTTGCCGCGGCGATTGTGCTGGTCGGTTTGAAGCCGGTCGTCGCCGAGCAAGTGCTCCTCACGTTCGAAGGGCTCAAGAACGGCGAGGCTGTGAACAATTATTACGCGGGCGGAAACGGGAGCCTGGGAACGGGTCCAGGTCCGAATTATGGAATTACATTCACGGGGCCCGTCGTCGACGGCCAAAACGACGCGATCGCTTACATCCCCAAAACGGCGTTCCCCAACGACCCCTCGCCGCCGACGGTTTTGTTGCTCGCGAGCGAATTATCGGTGATTCCCGCCGGACAACGGATTTCGGCTTATATGAATGTCTCACCCGGGTTTAGCGGATCGCTCGGCTGGTATTACGCGGCGATTGATAGCAACGCGACCGTCCAGATTTACTCGGGAATGAACGGCTCGGGTACGCTACTCGCGAGCAAGACCCTGCCGTTCACTTCACAAACAATTGGGATCTTTGATCCCAACGAGATCGACGTTTCCTTCTCGGGGGTCGCGCATTCGGCGGTCTTTTCGGGAGGGAATCAACAAGTCGCTTTCGACGACATTCGTTTGACGATCCCCGAGCCCGCATCCCCCGTTCTGCTGGTGATCGGCGGCGGATGCGCCCTTGTTTATCGTCGGTTCCGCCGCGACGATCGGCGGAACGCGCCGCGCGTCTCCTGAAGCGAGCAGGCGCGATCGATTACACATCGTAATACAAAAGTATTCTGAATGTTTTATATGATGACCCGCCGACTTCGTCCGCGCGAATTCCGCGCGAATCGGACGAACGCGACCCGAGTCAAAGGATTACGACGTCTCGAATCGTGAGTCGTCGATTCAGATCACGTGAGGATCACTGTTATGTGGTTTCGACATCGAGTAGTTTACTACGATCGTTTCGCTCGCTCGGGTGGATCACGACCTCGCGATCGATCGCGCAATCTTGATGCGGGCTTCCACTCGCGAAATATCCACGTTTGTTGTATCGAGCTCGAACCTCGCACTCTCTTGGCGACGATCGCGACGCTCGACATCATCAATGGTGTGCTCTTATATAATGATGTCGGCGGATCGGGCGCGACGAATCATCTGACGATCAAAGCTTCTCCAATCACGCAGCCCGCCGGGGGATCGGCGTCTTCCAACGAATACACGTTCGCCGATTCGGGGGGGGCGATCGCTCTCGGCGCGGGGGCGAAAAGTTTCGGATGGTCGCTGAATTCCGACGGTTCGGTCTCGGGCCCCGATTCCAATCCGTCGATTTACCCGCCGAGCGTCGTTCCCAAAAAAATCAATTCGATCGTGTTGAATTTGCTCGGGTCGAACGATTGGTTGAACATTCAAGCGATCAATCAGCCGACGACGGTTTCCTTCACAAACAACCCGGGCGCGGCCGACACGGTGATCGTCGGGCTTTCGTCGAAGGGGGCGCAAAACATCGAGGGGGATGTGACGATCTCGAACCAGGAAGGGACGACCGCGGTGATCGCGAACGATACCGGCGACGGTTCTCCCAAAAGCCCGACGATCAGCGGCGATCAAATCCTCAATCTCGCTCCTCACGTGATCAACTACTCGGCCGCAAATGCGACTTCGGTGTCGGTCGTCGCGGCCGCGACGCTCAACGTCAACGCCGGAGATCTTGGTCCGGTTGTCGTTACTCCTGGAGGGACGACGGGGTCGGGGACGATCGCGATCGGCTCAACCGCTCCTATTAATTACGCAAATATCAGCGCGGTGAATATCACCAACGCGGCCGATCAGCCGATCACGATGATCAGCCGGGCGGTGACGACGACGACGGGAGATACTCCCGTCGAGGGGAAGGCGTTTTCGTTCCAGGTCGCGTCGTTCGTCGATTCCGATCCGTTCGCCAAAACCTCGAACTTCACCGCGCAGGTCGCCTGGGGCGACGGCCCTCCCGGCGTCACTGCCGGTTCGGTCGCGACGACCGCTCCCGGACAATTCGTTGTTACCGGATCGCATACATATCGAAGCGTCGGCAAGTTTACCGTCACGGTCACCGTCGTCGACACGGGATCTTCTGGGACGACGGTTGTCAGTGGGATTCCGGTGACGGTCTCCGATCTGGGCGGAAGCGCCGCGGCGACGGGGACGTTCACTGTCGGCGATCTCGTGTCCGACGGATCGGTCCCGTCGTCTCATGTCGATTCCAACCTCATCAACGCATGGGGATTGTCGGCGGAATCGGGAACTTCGATCGGCGTGACCGATACGGGGAAGGGGCTCGCGACGTTTTACGACGGTACGGGTGCGGTGCGATCGCCGGGGGCGATCGTCATTCCGCCCGCGTCGGGGAAGACGGGATCGCCGACGGGGATCGTTTACAACGATTCGACGGGGTTCGAAGTCGACGGAGCTCCCGCGACATACCTCTTCGATACGCTCGACGGACTGATCGCGGCGTGGAACGCGAACGCGGGGGGAACCGCGGTGACGATGGTGAATGAAAACGCGGCGAAAGCCGAATTCACAGGGCTCGCGGTCGCGGTCAATGGAACTCAAACCGATCTCTACGCCGCGAACTTCGCCCTGGGCGTGGTCGAGATCTTCAGCCCGACGTTCCAGTCGATCGGTACGTTCACCGATTCGACCCTTCCCGCGGGCTACGCACCGTATAATATCACCAATATCCATGGTGATCTTTATGTAACGTTCGCCGAACGAGGCTCGAACGGAGGGTCGGTTTCGGGTAACGGTTTAGGGTATGTCGATGTGTTCTCGCCCGCGGGGGTTTTGCTGAATCGGTTGATCTCGAACGGACCGCTCGACGCACCCTATGGGATTGCGATCGCTCCCGCGGGTTTCGGATCGTTCGGCGGCGATTTGTTGATCGGAAACGGGGGAAGCGGAGGAAACATCGACGACGGTTTGATCCACGCGTTTGATTCGGAGACGGGGGCGTTGGTGGGGACGGTCGAGACGTCGACGAACGGGACGGTTGCGCTCGACGGTCTCAAGGCGATCGCGTTCGGCTTGGGAGGGAACGCCGGCTCGCCAAGCTCGCTCTATTTCGCGAGCGGACCGAACGGCGGAGTCGACGGGCTGTTCGGGTCGCTGACGTTCGTCACGGGCGAGTCTCCGGCTCAGACGGTCGGCGTCGACTCGGTTACGATCGCCGACGCGGCGCTCAAGGCTTCGGCGGTGAACATCAAGGCGATCGAAGGGGTGACGTTCAGCGGCGAGATCGCTTCGTTCACCGACGACAATCCGTTCGCGACGGTCGCGGATTTCACCAAGGGGAAGGGATCGATCGTGATCAATTGGGGGGACGGCTCACCCGATAACAGCGTGGGCGACGGCACGGGCGATCTTACAGTCGTCCAATCCGACGGTCCCGGATCGCCGTTCATCGTTTATGGCAAACATATTTATCAAGAGGACACATCGAATCCTCTTGGTCTTACCGCGGGGAATCCGTGGACGACCTTGGTGACGATCAAGGATCGCGATGGATCGAAGGGGACGGTTGATGGGACGGCGACGGTCGCCGACGCTTCGTTGATCGTGCGCGCCGCGGCGATTCCGGCCGCGGGGGGGGCGTCGATCGCCGAGGGAACGAGCGTTCCCGCGGGGTTGTTCGTGGGTCAAATTGTCGATCAAAATCTGTTCGCGACGGCGGCGGATTTTCAAAACGCCCAATATCAAGGCGTGACGATCAGTCTTACGGGAGCTTCGCCGAACAAGATGACGGGGGACGTCGTTCAAGTGGGACCGGGACTTTTTGACGTCTACACGCCGGTATCCGTCGTATTCACCCACGCCGGTCTGTTCGCGACGACGATCTCCGCGACCGATATCGGCGGCAAGAAGGCTTCGGCGGTCGGAGCGATCGATGTCGTCGAAGAACTTGTTCAATTGAACGTTCCGTCATTGCTTACCGATCCCAACGCGATTCCGACCGAAGGGAAGAATTTTTCGGGATTGATCGATTCGTTCACGTCGACGAATCCGTTCGCCAAGGCCGGCGATTTCACGGTTCTGATCGATTGGGGGGACGGCACGCCCGCGACTCCCGGGAACGTGAAGGAGGATGCGACGGGAACGTTCTGGATTTCAGGATCGCATACTTATCAACAAGATGTGCTAGCCGATGGATCTCAGCCGACGATCACGGTGACGGTCGACGATTCCGACGACGTCGGCGCTCCGTTTATTCCCGCGGTCGCGGAAGGTCCGGCGACGATTTTCGACGCGCCGATCTCGGGCAAGGCGGTCAAGCCGATCGCGTTCGGTCAGCCTCCGCTCGCGGCGGGGGTCGCGCCCGCGGCGCCTTATACGATCGCGAGTTTCACGGACTCCAATCCATTCTCAAATCCTTCGGATTTTAATGTCTCGATCTTGTGGAGCGATGGAATCGCCGAGGCTTACCCGGGAGGGATCGACCTCGTTCCGACGAATATCAACGGCCTCGGGAATTCCACCGCTTATGACATCACCGCGACACACGCGGGGGTTGCGATGCCCGCGGCGGGGAGTGTGACGTATCTCGTGACCGTCACCGACGCCGCCGGAGGAAGCGTGATCAAGATCGTCGGCTCGACGACGCTCGTCACGCACCCGATCACGGCGCTTCCCGCGCCCGTCGTCGCGACCGAGGGGGAGTCGTTCACCGAGACCTTGGCGACGATTCACGATTCCAACCCCAATGCGACGATCAATGATTTTATGAAAAACGGTGGAAACATTACGGTGAATTGGGGGGACGGATCGAGCAACAGCGTGAACGACGGCACGAACACGGTGACGATTCAAGCCGTGCCTTCGTCGAGCACGTCGAATCCCACCGGTGTCGCGTTTCTCGTTATTGGTACTCATACGTACAACGACGACGATCAAGGCGCCGAGATCGAGAATTATCAGGTGAACGTGACGATCAACGATTCGAGCGGGAACATCTTCGCGGTCGCGAGCCAGGCCTCGGTATCCGACCCGATCCTTACGGATCCAGGGCTCCCCGTTCTCGCGGTCGCGGGTCGACCGTTTCAGGGTTCGGTCGCGACGTTCACGAGTTCGAATCCGCTTTCGACCGCGAATGAATACTCGGCGACGATTCTTTGGGGAGACGGTTCGGTTTCGCAAGGGACGATCGAGCCCGACGGCGGCGGGTCTTTCAGCGTGGTCGGTAATCATGTTTACAAGAAACCAGGCGCGTATTCGATCACAACGACGATTGAAGACAACGAGGGCCATTCGGTGCAAGACGATTCGACCGCGACGGTGACGGGCCGCGGATCGAAGGGATTGATCACAACGCTCGGATCGGGATCACAGGGCCGATTGATCCGACCGATCGATCGGAATCGATTTTTCCCCGCGCCGATCCGTCGATCGAACGACCCGTTGTTTCTGTTTTTGAATCGGCGGATTCGATTCGGGATCGGCGGATCGGGTTCTATCAAGTCGTGGGGATCGAAAGATTGGAAGCGAGTCGATCCCGCTCCGATCGTCCACGAATCGCACACGACCGCGATCGAGGCGACCTTCCTCGTCGAGTCGCGTCGACATAGAATCATCAAATGATTGCATATTAATGTGATCAGCGGCGGAGGGGGGAGACGGCGCGGAGGCGTCGTCTCCGCTTTCGATTATTTCGGTGGACGCAGGATTACTAAACGAATTCAAACCGAGCGTGGTTGGATATGTCAAATACTGATAATTTATGAATAATATTGGTATAGAACGGCCGGTTTATCAGAGTATCGGCGTCGATTTTTTAAGCTTCAAGAGCGGCGCTTTTCTCGGTCGAATTCATGACGTGTCCGGTAAGTCGT
>JAKBCQ010000084.1 GCA_021807585.1 Planctomycetota bacterium
GATCGATCCGTTATTGTCGAGAAATCCGTACGTGTTGTTGTTCGCGGCGATGTAAAACCCCGAAACGACGCCGTGGTTGTTGATGTCGGTCGCTTCGAGCGAAGTCGCGCCGGCGATATTGATCGCGGAGAATGTTTGGTTGGTTATATTGTAGAGATAACCATGATTGTTTCCTTGTGCGTCGGTGTAGAATCCGACGGCCTGGTTTTTATCGTTGACGCCGAGGAGCTGGTTGATGGTCGTCGGCGCCTGGGGGCCGGCGGGGTCGATGACGGTGGTGAAGGAGCCGTTTTTCTCGACGAAGCCGACGTTGTTTCCATTGTTATCGGCGAAAAAGCCGACGGTTTGCCCCGAGTTGTTGATGCCGGTGACCTGGGTTTGAACCGAAAGGGGGAAATTCTCGTTGGTGTAGTTGGATTGGCCGTAAGGGGGCGCGAGCGTGTAACCCTTGTTGGGGTGTCCGGGGGCGCCGCTGCCGAAATACCCGGCGATGACTCCCGAATTGTTGATGCTGAGCAATTGGTTGAACGTAGGATCAGCGTTGTTGTTGAGCGTCGTGAAGCTGAACTGTTCGGCTCGAGCCGAGGCCGAGGACGCCGCGATCATCAGCGAGGCGAGAGCGAAAGCGCGAAAAGGCGCTTTTGTGTTCAATAATGTGCGCATGGAAACTCCTGGGTTGTGTTTTCAGAGTCGAATTTTTGATCGGTGGATTCGATCCGATCCTCAACCCTCGCGGGTGAGTTTTCTCCTCAACAGCAACATGATCAAAGGCGCGACGACCGGACAGAAAAATTCGGAAATGTGGAAATTGCTTGGAGGGTCTCGTCGTCATCCCCGATTCTTCATGGTTTTTTTTGTTTGAAGCAATCTGTCATGCGAGTAGATCGAGTCGTCGAATCGAGCGTGATTCCCGGGGGTTTGATTTACTTCGGTTATTTATAAGCAAATGACTGTTATGATTGATTAGGGACGATTGCGGCGGGATTCGGTGGGATTGACGACGGTGTTGAGTCCGCTTCGATAGATCGCGAGCGGATTTTGCGCTTTGAGCTTGATGGTACGGTCGGCCCAAGCTTTCGCCGCGGCGGTGAGCACTTTTTCGGCGGGCTCACCGTGAGCGGCTTTGATCCGCGCCGCGTCGAGATCGGCGAGATAGTCGCGCGAGTCGGGGAGCCTGGGATCGACCGTGACGACGGTCGCATTGAGCGTGGCGTCGACGGCTTTGGACCAGGAGCGCGAGTCGACTCCGACGGCTTCGCGCGGGTCGGGAAGGCCTCGGGCGATCGAATCGCGTCGTAAGGCGATGATTGGATACGCTCGATCGAGCGCGATCCGATCGGCGATATCGGGCGAGACGAGATACGCGAGCAAATCGAACGCGGCTTCGCGTTGTTTCCCGGTGATTTCCGCCGAAACGCCGATCAGGAGACCGCCGCCGTGGGGGAGGAGGGCTGGAACGTTCAGCTCGTCGATCGTTTCCCAAAGCTTACGATCGGGATCGTACACGCGATCGGACCCTGGAAGCGGAGCGACGCCGACTTGCGCGGGCTTTTTGTGATCGGTCCAGCGGGAGGCGAATTCGGCGCGATCGATCAACATCGCGGTGTTTCCCGATCGGAAAGCGGAGCGGGCGGCGTCGGCGTTGAAATCCGCGATTCCTTCGGGTCCGGCGGCACGCAGGGCGCTGATCTTGGCGAGCGCCTCGACGAACGGCGGCTTGTCGATCCAGGGTTCCAAGGTTGTGGGATTGAAGAGGAAGCAAAATTGATCGCGATGGAGGCCGAGGCTCGCCGCCCGGGCGAGTAGAGCCGCCAGGCCGACGCCTTCGGGATCATCGCCGAGGGGGAGAGCGATTCCTTGATTCGGGGTTCCGTCGTGATCCCAATCGCGACCGTTGAGGAACTTCGCGAGCGTATCAAGCCGGTCCCAGGTTGCGGGAGGCGCGAGAAGAACGCCCGCCTTTTTGGCCTCGGCCTTGAGCGCGGGATCGGAGAACGCCTCGCGGCGATACGCCAAAACGAGCGCCGAGCCGCCGTACGGCATGGCGCGCCGAACGCCGCCGAATTTCAACACTTGTTCACGGATTCCAATTGGAATCTGAGCGAAAGCGAGGGGATCGGACGACGACGAATCGCTTGAGGCCGGCGGGGAATCGGCGGTTTCGCGCCGCTCGCGCTCCGCGCTCGCCGGCTTCGATTTCGCGGCGGGTCGAACGAACGAATCGGGGATCTCGCTCAGCCGGCCGGCGGCGACCAGGTCGGCGAAACGATCGCCGGGAAAGAGGATCAGATCGGCGCCGATCGACTTATCGGCGGGATCGATTGGTTTGGATTCGATTTTAACTTCGGCGCCGGTCCGTTCGGTCCAATCGCCCTTGACCGCGGCGACGGTCGCGGCCGCTGAGGAGTCGCCGAGGATGGCGACGGTGACGGTCGTTCCGGCGTGGGGATGAACGCGCGGAGTCGCCTCCTCGGGGGACGTGCCGCAGCCGAACGCGGCGAGGAGCGCGACGGGTAAAATCGCAAGTCGACGAAGAAACCCCGGCGGCGTCTTCGTCGACTGATTAAGATCGGAATATTTGTGCATAACCTGCATGTCGGCTCAGCCGATTCCGACGTCGATTCCGACGTCGATGCCGAGGCGGATTTTGAGTTCGTCGAACTGGTCGTGGTAAACGTCGTCGGTCGAGTGGAGGTGCTCGGCTTCGGAGATGAACTTGAGGGTGTCGTCGCGTTTCAATCCGGCGTCGATGAGGATCGCCTCGAACGGTTCGAGATCGTGCGCGTAAACGAAAATCAGCTTATGCTCGTCGAACTGCACCTCCATCGGCCCGGAGGGATTGAGCGCGGCGAGCCCGGCGCAACCGTCGTTCATTAAGAGATCTTCATAATCGTACAAGATACTTTTAAGGATAACGGCGTCGATATGTTCGCGGTACATGTCGTCGTGCGCGCCGGGTGCGCTGTCGTGGCTGGATTCCATGACGACGTCGAGTTCTTCACCGAGCGGGTCGAGGAGTTCCATGAACACTTCGAAGAGGCGTTCGGAGGAGACGCTCGCGGCGAGCACGGGCATCGTGTTGCCGGTTTCGGGGTCGCGGTAAAGATCGCGGCGATAACCTTCGCGGGGGACGATGTCGAGACCGAACGACGGCCGGATCGCGTCGGTCAGCGTGAAGTCGCCGTAACGGCCGACACGCAGATGCGCGTCGAGTTGTTCCTGGCTCAACTCGTCGAAGCTCGTCCGGGGGGCGCGGCTTGAATTGGCTCGCAAAACTCGATCAAGAATGCGTTGGAGAAAACTCATGGAAAGGTGACCCCTCCTCCGGCGACCATGACAAACGGATGACGATAACGATGAATCCGCGAGCAGTTACGAGTTCACGAGAGAGCGATCGCTCCCCAATTCGCCATCATTGGCCACCGAAATCGGCTACGATTCGACGCGACGCCCGTCCGCCGATCGCAACCCCCTCTCCTTGGACGTTCCTCAGACCGCTCATCTTATATATACCATGCCCCGCGAAAAAAATTGGCCTCCGTCGCGAAAATAAATTGAAGCCCGACACGCAACTTGTCGAAGAAAAAATTCCGGACCGAAACCGCTACGTCGCGATCTTTCGTTCGATTCCTCGCGATCCACAATCCAGGCAGAACCCGATCGTTTCCTACCACGCATCCGCAATCATCGCTCCGCACGCCGCCATGATTCAACCGGTCGGTTCAACCGAACTCGATCGTCCCCTTTAGCGGCCGAGCATCTCGGCTCCAATCGCATCTCTCTCTTTATTTTAGAGGAGGATTCGGTCGGTACAACGGTTGAGTTCAAAAACGATCGCCGCGACATATCGGCAGCCGCGACGGCGCGATCGCACCCCGCCGGACGCCGTTGAAATCAAGCCGCGATTCCCCTCTCCTTCCTCCCACCCGCCAAGAAATAAGGTACGACTTCCGCTATGAGAAATCAACATCCACAATGTCGGCACATCCTCAGGCGTACCGATCGTATGATCCCGCAAAGCGGATGCGCGCCGAGCCCTTCGTTTCCGATTCCCTTCGCCTCTCCTTACTCCCTATTCTACGGCGGATTCGGCCTAATGGGACTTTGCACGCATGCGGATTCGCGTCGGCTACAATCGATTCCTTCGATTTCGACGATCGGCGTGATTCGAGTGATCGTATCGGTTCCCGACCGTTTGATCTGTCGGCTCGAGAGCGTCATCGCCGGATCGCATCGCGCGGTCGTTTTGAGCGCGCACGGTCGTCGCGCGGCGGCTCGTCGTCGCTCCGATCGGCGGCGGTTCCGAATGCGGAGCGTTGCGATCCGATCCGATTCCTTTCGGATCTTCCTCCCATGCGGTTCCGCTCCCGATCGGCTAAAATCGAACCGTTACAAAAGGCCGCTCGGACCCCCGAAAAAGACAATAACATAAACATGAAAGCCATTGATTTTTTAAAGCGGTTCGCGGAGACTCCGTTGGCGCCGTTGTACGTCGTATTCGGCGACGAGGTTTACCTGCGCCGCGAGGCGATCGAAGCGATCATCAAGTCGGCGCTGGGAGACGACGCCGACGAGCTTGCGATCACGCGGTTCGCGGGCGAGAAGGCGAAGCTCGCCGACGTCGTCGACGAGGTTCGGACGCTTCCGTTCTTATCGGAACGGAGGGTTGTTTTGGTGGAGGACGCCGACGCTTTCGTCACGTCGTTTCGCAAGCCGTTGGAAGCCTACGCCGAAAAGCCTTACGGCGGCGGGGTGCTGGTTCTCTCGGTCAAATCGTGGCCGGCGACAACAAAGCTTTATAAGTTGATTGAGCAGACAGGATTAAGTATTGATTGCAAGCCGCTCCCTCCCGGGGATCTGGCGGGTTTGATTGTGCGGATCGCCAAAACGAAGTTCAAAACCGAGTTTCACGCCGACGCGGCGCGGTTGCTCGTCGAGCTGGTGGGCGACGAGATCGGCCTGCTCGCATCGGAGGTGGAGAAGCTTTCGACGTTTGTCGGCAAAGAGCGGGTCGTTCGAGCGGTCGACGTCGCCAAGCTGGTCGAGGCGGGGAGGGTTCAAGAAATTTGGAAGGCGATCGATTCGGCGACTCTGGGAAACGTCGACGTCGCTCTCTCGGCGATCGACGGGTTGCTGAATTCGGGGGAGGAGCCGTTGCGCTTGATGGGGGCGATCTCGTCGTCGCTGCGGAAGATCTATCACGCGGGGAAGCTGAGGCTCCGCGGTCTTCCTCCCAACGAAGCCTGCAAGGCCGCGGGGATTATGTATTCGGGGGGGATCGAAAAAACGCTTCGTCAGCACGCGAGGATGGGCCGAGAACGCGTCGATCGGATACCCGAACTGTTGCTTCGCGCCGATCGTGATTTAAAGGGAGGATCGCAACTTCCGCCGCGGATCATTCTCGAACGACTGATGCTCGAAATCGCTACCCCTCGAACCGATCTTCCCGCCGAACACGCGGTCGATCGCGGTTGAAGTCCCCGCGAACGGAGCTTTTCTTATGAAATTGTTCACTCAGTTAATCTTGTATATCGGTATATCATTATCGATTGCGAAGGCCGGCGACGGACCGACTTTTCCCGCGGCGATCGCGCGGCTTCCGCGGGGGAATCGTTTCGCGGTTGCGCTGCGGAGCGCTCGCAAGATCGCGATTGTTGAAATGGACGCGGGGCGTATTGAGCGTTTTTGGCGAGTCGATTTCGAGCCGATTTCGCTCGCAAGCGTCGACGACGAAGAGACATTGGGCGTCGGGGGTAACGACGGCGAGTTCGCGCTTCTCGACCGCGACGGGGTCGTCGTTCATCGTCTTCAGGCGGGTCGGGGACCGACGCGGATTGTTGACGCTCCGCCTTCGCTGATCGCCGTCGCGGCGCGGTGGAGCGAGGACGTCGCGCTCGTCGACCGCGCCCGGGGAACGATCGTTCGGCGGATTCCACTCGGCTTTCCGTCGGGAGCGATGACGCGTACGATCGATCCCGCCGACGACCGCTTGTGGATCGCCGACGCGTTTGGATCAAAAATCGCTCAAATACACACAAAAGCATCAAGTGCCGCGATCGAACCCCGGATGATCGTTTACGACCCGGGCGCGGTGAACATAAGGGGGATGGCGGTTACCCCCGACGGTCGCGAGCTTTTGATCGCGCATATGCATCAATATGGTCAGGTTCCAATTACTTCTTCAAATATCGACTGGGGGCTGGTGATATCAAGCAAGTTGAGTTTCGTGCCGATCGAAGCATTCGGCGCCGGCTCGCACGACGGATCGCGGCCGCTTGCGCATCGTCGGCTGACGCTCGACGGATCGCGTCACGGCGCGGCGGACCCGAGCGCGATCGCGATCGGCGTAGACGGCAAGATCGTGTTGATCGCGTGTCGCGGAGCGCATCGCGTGCTTCGGATCGACCGGACGCTGGGTGCGGCGGCCGCGGATTCTTCGCTGCTTCCGGTCGGCGACAGCCAGAAGATCGAGGAGATCGAGGTCGGCGACGGTCCGATTGCAATCGCGTTGGATCGTACGGGGGAGACGGCGATCACGGTCGATTCGGCGGCGGATCGGCTGACCGTATTGCGGGTGCGCGACGGCGGCGTGCTGAAGACGATTCGGGTCGGCCCCGAGAACCCTCGGTTAACTCCGCGCGATCGGGGCGAACGGCTGTTTCACGACGGACGCCTGGCGCTCGATCGCTGGATGAGCTGCGCGAGCTGTCATATCGACGGTCATACGAACGGGTTGAACTTTGATACGCTCGGCGATCGCGCGTACAGCGACGCGAAGAACACGCCGAGTTTGCTGGGTGTTTCTTCCACACATCCTTACTCGTGGACTGGACGATTCGATTCGATCGAGGAGCAGATCGCGCATTCGATTGCGACGACGTTGCGGGGTCGGGGTGACGACGACGCGACGGTCGCCGATCTGGCGGCGTATGTGCGAGGGCTTGCACGGGCGCCGTCGCGTCGAACCGCGGATGATCCTCTTGTCGAGCGGGGTCGGCTCGCGTTCGAAAGCCGGCGGTGTTCGACATGTCACGAGGCGCCGCTTTATACAAAGGACGAGGTGTTCAATGTGGGGATGGCCGATTTTAACGGAGTGAAGCGGTTTAATCCGCCGTCGCTTCGTGGTGTCTCGCGATCGGCGCCTTATTTTCATGACGGTCGCGCGAAAACGTTGAAAGACGCGCTCAAGATTCATCATCCGGGCCGGAACAAATCCGAAGACCTCGATGAAATCGAGGCGTTCTTGGAATCACTTTAACCGATACCTTTGGATGGAACGCCGCGATTGCGCGCGTACGACGCCTAAAAAGTAGCAGTTCCGACGGGCCGAATTGGCGACGGAAGGGTTTTGCTGCTGGAAACGAGGTCGACGGGGGTCGATGGGCGTGTCGTTTCGTTCGAAGAGGAGGCGGAAAAGGCGTTCGGCAATCGTCGCGATTGATTCTTGTGAGCGACCGTGAGCGATCGGCACGACTTTTGCTTTATCATTATCGGCTGCGAATGGTGTCAAAAAAGAAACACGCGATCTCGCCCATTTTGACAGTTCGCGAATAGTGTTCTAGGTTAGATTGCTTTTTTTTAGACAAGTTCCCTCGATCGGTCTATTCGCGTGGTTTCGGCGGACGACTCTTGGGACGGCCCGCGATTTTTCGATTATTTCACGGTTTTTTCTTGTTATTCTCATCCCGCCGGATCAGAATGACGGTGTTGATTGGAAGAGAAGACGTCGGAACGTAATCAAGGAATCCCGCTTTATTGAGCGTTCATAAGGAGCGGCACTGATGACGACCCCGGAAGGTTTGGTTTTATCGCAGCAGGTGGAGAATCGCGTTCGGCAGTACACGCACGGTCGGATTCGCGGATTGA
>JAKBCQ010000085.1 GCA_021807585.1 Planctomycetota bacterium
TCGTCATAGCGACCTCCGAACCGTCGTCGATCGATGCATCCGACAATTCGTGAAGTCTATTTGAGCGACCGCGATCGAGCAAGCTCTCGCATTCCACGATCGTTCGACATCGTTTCCTCGCGAGGAATCTCGCGAGAAAAACGAAAGAATCATTTATTGAAGATACGTAAATCCGAGCGTTCGTAGAACACGTCGATAATCGGCGAGCGATTCCAACACGGGAGCGCCGGGCGGGCGATCTTCGGCCGGGAGGCGATCTCCCAGTAAGTAGCAACGCATTCCAGCCGAGGTCGCGGAGTTGTATCCTGTGATCGAGTCCTCGATCGCCGCGGCGCGAAACGAAGCGACCCCCAGGCTACTGAGCGCCAGTCGGTAACAATCGGGCGCGGGCTTGGGACGTTCGACGTCGCCTTTGGCGACGATCAGCAGGAACGCGTCGAGAATCCCCGCGGTTCGGAGCGCGGTTTCCACATTCTCGCGCCAGGTTCCCGTGACGATCGCGAGCGGGACGATATCGTACAGCGATCGCACGATCTCGACGACGCCCGGAAAAATGCGGGGGTCGCGGGAAAGAGCCTCGATCGTCCGTCGTTGCTTTCGCGCCGTCCAGCCTTCGATATCGCCGTCGGTCACTCCCCGCGACGCCAAAAACTGTGCGAAAAACACGCGATCGTCGATCGAAGCCGCGGGCGAACAATCGACGTCGTCGAGCTCCCAGCCGATCTCGCCGAGAGTCTCCTCCCAAGCCGCAATGTGAATGTTCTCGGTGTCGGCGATCACCCCGTCGAAATCGAAAAAAACCGCGTCGGGAGGGGCGCCTGGCGCCGGCCGAGAACGATCGAAACCCAGGCTCGTCGGATTGTCCGTCATCGAATCCACCCGCTCGACTCCAACCCGCCGCACGCGCGTCAAACCGTTGACTTCGACCCCCGGCGTTCGTATTTTCGCCCAGTATGGAAGCCCGGCCGCGCCGAGGCAAGACGAACGACGTCGCGCGGCGTGTTTTGATTTCTAACCGATCCCAATATGATCACGAGGAGAGCACGATGGCGCGCCCCGTCACTTTGTTCACGGGCCAATGGGCGGATATGACGCTCGAAGATATCTGCAAAAAAGCGAGCGCCTGGGGGTACGACGGGATCGAGCTCCCGTGCTGGGGGGATCATTTCAACGTTCAACAGGCGCTGAAAGATGATCATTATTGCAAAAACAGGATCGCTCTCCTCGCCAAATACGGGCTCAAGTGCTGGGCGATCTCGAACCACCTGACAGGGCAGCTCGTCCTCGACGTCCTCGACGCCCGCACCGACGATTGGGTTCCCGACGCGATCCGCGGCGACTCCGAGAAAAAACGCGCCTGGGCGATCCAAGAGATGAAAGACACCGCCCGCGCCGCCCAAAAACTGGGGGTGAAGGTCGTCAACGGGTTCACGGGTTCGTCGATCTGGCACTTGCTCTATTCGTTCCCTCCCGTGCCCGATTCGTGGATCGACGACGGCTTCAAACTCCTCGCCGAACGCTGGAATCCGATTCTCGACGTCTTTAAAGAATGCGGAGTCAAGTTCGCGCTCGAAGTCCATCCCACCGAAATCGCCTTCGATCTTCACTCGGCGCAACGCGCTCTCGACGCGCTCGGTCGCCGTCCCGAATTCGGCTTCAATTTTGATCCCTCGCATCTGCATTGGCAAATGGTTGATTCGGTCGAGTTCATTCGCGCCTTTCCCGATCGGATCTATCACGTCCACGTCAAAGACGCCGCCCGCACGCTCGACGGCCGGTCGGGCATCCTCGCCTCGCATCTCAATTTCGGCGATCCCAGAAGGGGTTGGGATTTTCGCTCGCCCGGACGAGGCCAGGTCGATTTCGAGTCGATCGCGCGGGCTCTCAACGTGATCGGCTACGACGGCCCGCTCTCGGTCGAATGGGAGGACTCGGGGATGGATCGCGAATACGGCGCCGCCGAGGCCGCCAAATTCACCCGCGAGAAAATCGACTTCAAGGCTTCAGGACGCGGGTTCGATTCGGCTTTCGCCGAAGCCCAGGCCAAGAAATGAAGAATGATTAAGCGTCCATATGCAAGCGAGCGTCGATCCGATTCTTCGATCGGCGCTCGCTCATTTCAGGATGCCTAATTGCGTGATTTGTGCGGTTAAACCGGGGTTCGAGGAAGTGCGACAAGTTCGAAGGATCTGATGCGTTCACAAACTTCGTCGGGACCGATCGCGTCGAGCCGTTTTCCCTCGGCGTGCCAGGATCCCCCGCGGAATTCAAACACCGCGGTGGCGCGGCGCGACCGGGGTTCCGCCGGCAGCGGCCGAAACCGCACACCGATCAACGCAGTGAGGCGGCGAGACGAGCGATTCCGCGCCCAAACGACGGAATCTTCCCAGGTTGCGTCTTCCCAGAGCCGACGCTCGGCGGGCGTATCAACGCCGATGCGGGTGACGAACCGGGCCTCAAGACGCTCTCTCCGAACGCGAAACATACCGCGGGCGCGGTCAAACCGGGCGCGAGCGGAAAGTTCGAGAAACGGCCGCACCACGACGATCCATCCCAGACCGAACGCGGCGAGCAAGACGCCGCCCCACACGATCCACCACATGCTCCCGCCTCCTCGTCATGGATGATCGATCACGTTCCCCGATGTCGAATTTAGAGCGCCGAGACGCCTCGGGACAAGAGGCCGACGCAACGTCTATCAGCTTTTCGTACCAAGCCGATTCCGTTCTTGAGCCCAAGCCACATGAAAACAAACCCCACGCGATCGCAAGCGAAATCCAAGGATCAATCGCCAAGGTCGAAACCGCGAGCGACGAGGCCCGCGGCCCCAGACGATTCACCGCGATCGAACCCTCGTGAGAACGATCGTCTCGATCATCCTGTAACATGCGATCGTTTATTAGGCGCACACATGTCGATTGCAGGAGGGCATGTGAACGCGGTGCTCGCCGCGGCCCGCGTCGGCTTCCGTACCGTCCAGCTCTTCACCAAAAATAACAACCAGTGGAACGCGTCTTCGCTCGATCCCGCCGGAATTCGGGCGTTTCGCGATGCGCTCGAAGCGAATGAGATTGTTCGACCCGTCGCGCACGATTCGTATCTGATCAATCTGGCGAGCCCCGACGACACGCTCTGGCGAAAATCGATCGACGCACTCGTCGTCGAGGTCGAACGGTGCGATGCGCTCGGGATCGTCGATCTGGTGATTCATCCCGGCTCGCACATCGATTCGGGAGAAAACGCCGGGTTGATCCGCGTCGCGCTTGGACTCGATGAAGTCCATCGGCGGACGAAGAAATCTTCGGTATTCATTGATCTGGAATCGACCGCGGGGCAGGGGAGCGGACTGGGCCATCGGCTCGAGCATCTGGGTTCGATCATCGACCGCGTGAAGCATTCCGATCGGCTCGGCGTCTGTCTCGATTCCTGCCATCTCTTCGCCGCGGGCTATCCGCTCGCCGCGGTCGCCGATTACAATAAGATGATCGGCGACCTGGAACGAAGCGTCGGGCTCGACCGCGTTCGCGTGTGGCATTTGAACGACAGCCTCAAAGCTCTGGGAAGCCGCGTCGACCGACACGCCGGAATCGGTCTCGGCTTAATGGGGCTCGAACCGTTTCGCAATATCGTCAACGACCCGCGCTTCGATTCGATCCCGCTGATCCTCGAAACGCCCAAAGGCGTCGATTCGGCGGGAGAAGATCTCGACGTCGTCAACTTTCGAACGCTCCGCTCGCTTCTAGTCGACAAGCGAAAACTTGTCTCATAATATGAGATTATGAATCGGTTTCGGATTATGGATGAAGGGGGATCAAATGGCCGAAGTCCAAAACAACGGAGCGGCGCGAACCGAACCGATGTTGCCGCGGGTGACGATCGAGCCCGGCTTGTTTATCAATCGCGAACTAAGCTGGCTCGGCTTCAACGAACGCGTGCTCGAAGAGGCGCGCGACCCGACAAATCCCCTCCTCGAACGACTCCGCTTCGTCGCGATCTCGGCGTCGAATCTCGACGAATTCTTCGAGGTCCGCGTCGCCGGTTTGCAAGCGCAATTGTATGATAACCTCGAGCCGCAGGATCTCCCTCCCGACGGCCTCGGCCCCGTGGCGCAATTGACCGAAATCGCCCGCCGCGCCCGCGACCACGTGGCCCGCCAATACGCGGTCTGGAACGGCGAGATCAAACCCAAGCTCGCCGATCACGGAATCGTCATCCTCGATTCCGATTCGATCGACGGGAGACGAGCCGAATTCCTCAATAAATACTTCGACGAACAAGTTTTCCCAGTCCTCACCCCGCTCGCGATCGACCCCGCACATCCATTTCCACATCTTCATAACAAAAGTTTGAATATTATTTTACGAATTGAGCCGGTCGATCAAGATCCGATCCGTCAATTGTATGCGGTGCTTCAGGTTCCGGCCGTCCTCAATCGTCTGGTTCCGCTCCCCGACGAGGGAGACGGGGTCCATCGCTTCGTGCTGCTTGAAGATGTCGTCGGGCCTCGGCTCGCGTCGCTTTTCGGCGGGTTCAGGGTCGTCGACTGGGTGCCGTTCCGCGTCACCCGCAACAGCGATCTGACAATCCAGGAAACCGAGGTCAAAGCGAGCCTCCTCTCGACGATTCAAGAGACTCTGCGCCAACGAAAATGGGGCGCCGCGGTCCGCCTCGAAATCGCCGATCGCACCGACGACGGCTTTCTGGAACAACTCCAAACCGCTCCCGCGCTCGATCTCGACGATCGCGACGTTTACAAAGTTCCCGGTCCGATCGACCTCTCGGCCCTCTCGGCGCTCTACAAAATCGACGGCTTCCGCGATCTCAAAGACGTCCCCTTCGAACCCCAAATGCCCGCGGCGCTCGCCAATCGCGCCAATATCTTCACGGTCTTGCGCGAACAAGATTTGCTTGTTCATCACCCTTACGAATCCTTCGGTGCGGTCGTTCAATTCATCGAACAAGCCGCCGAAGATCCTCAGGTTCTCGCGATCAAAATCACCCTCTATCGTACATCGGAAGATAATCGAATCATCATGGCGCTGACTCGCGCCGCCGAGAACGGCAAACAGGTTACCGCGCTCGTCGAACTGCAGGCGCGGCTCGACGAGGAGAACAACATCGTCAAGGCGCGCGTGCTGCAGAAAGCCGGAGTGCACGTCGTCTACGGCATGGTGGGACTCAAAACACACTGCAAGGCGGCGCTCGTCGTTCGCCGCGAAACCGACGGAATCCGCCGCTACGTACATTTAGCCACTGGTAATTATAACACAATCACGGCGCGCATTTATACCGATTTATGTTTAATGACAAGTCGGCCCGAATTCGGCGAAGACGCGACGGCGCTCTTCAATTTGTTGACGGGATATTCGCAGGGAAGATCGTGGAACAAGCTCGTCGTGGCGCCGCTCGATCTCGCCGATCGCGTGCTCGAACTGATCGACCGCGAACGCCGCAACGCCGCCAAGGGGCTCCCCGCGCGAATCATCGCCAAAATCAACGCGCTCGTCGATCCCGCCGCGATCGAGGCGCTTTACAACGCGAGCCGCGCCGGCGTACGCGTCGACCTGATCGTCCGCGGCATCTGCTGTCTCAGGCCCGGAATCCCCGGCGTAAGTGAAAATATCCAAGTGATTAGCATCGTCGATAAGTATCTCGAACACTCGCGGATCATGTACTTTCAAAACAACGACGATCCCGAGGTTTTCCTTTCGTCCGCGGATTGGATGCCGAGGAATTTCCGCCGACGCGTCGAAATCCTCTTCCCGATCGAAGATTCTAGACTCAAAAACCGAATCATCGAAGGTATCCTCGGAGTCACGCTTTCAGATAACGTCAAGGCGCGCAAACTTCAGCCCGACGGATCGTACGTGCGTGTCGTACCCAATACCGGCGAACCTCTCGTCCGCTGCCAGGTCGAATTTCAGAACATGGCCAAAGAACTTTCGTCGACGGTCGATCTCCCCATTCGACCCGCCCCCGCGCCTTCGTCGCTTACAAGTGCGCGTTTTTAAATGTTAATTCACGTGATCGCTTATGTTCTTGAAATCGATCCCGCGGGTCAATCGCCGTCGGGATCGAAAAATCGATCAAAGTGAATAAACAACACTCGCGAGTACCGGAACACCGCGGGGCCGAGCGGAACAAACGCAACCCACGACGCTATCAAAATCCAATGCAACGGCCATTTGGGGACGATCAGCAGTTTACCGATCAGAACGCCAAGCGCGATGATCGGCATGCCGATGGCATAACTGAAGTACATCGCGCCCGTAAAATAACCGGGCCCGCGTTCAAATTTGTAGCCGCAAACCGGGCATCGTTCATTCATTTCGAACCTGCCCCGGAAAACTCGACCCTCGCCACACTCCGAACACTTCTGTTCGAAGATCGTTCGAAGATGAAACCGTCGGGGCTGTACCGCACTCATCATATCGTTTCCCTCCAGCATCCCATCATCGTCGAAACAAAGCCGCCGAACCAGATCTCCTTACATCCAAATCCCCCGGCAAATCAATTTTATTTATTTAATAGTTATTTTATCTATTGATATTCATATTTTTATCACGCTACCTTTTGATATCAGGAGACGTTCGGTCTTTTCTTCACGTTACGCGTCGCGAAAAAAATCCGAACGTCCCCTTGGCATCCAGGACGTCATTGCTTCAGCAGCGTGGCGACCGAGATGTGCGGCCAGAACAGATTCTTGAAAAAGAGGATCACGGTCTGGGTGTATTGCAATTGAAGGAAATCTTGACTCGGATCGCCGCCGGGACGAATCGTCTCGATCCAGAAGGTCGCGTCGATCCGGGTCACCTTGGCGTTTTGGTCGACAAATGGAATGTTGCAGATACCGGTCGGGTGTGTCGCCGAAACGTCAAGTACATCGGTGTGCACGACGTCTTGCCCGAGGATCGCTCGCTCGAGCGCAAGATTGGGGTTCTGAAGAAACGGCTGAGAGAACCCCGGAGGCAAAACCGCGTTGTTGAAGGGAGCAAGATATACCGGACTGTTGACCCGAGCTCCATGCGAATCAAACGGTGTCGAGTCGACGGATTTAAACGTGGGCGCCGCCGCGAACGGATCTTTCCGTTCGCCCTGCGCGACAAACGACGTTCCGTGGGGAATCGATCCTTGACGGACGACCGTCGCCTTCTGTGCCGGAACATTGGTCTGAGGCACGTTCAGCCAAAGACCAGGCTCGATATGCAACGGTTCGTTCGTCAGGTTGTCGGAGATTCGTTGCAAATACGTGACCCCAAAAAGGTTAATATCCTTTTGATCCGTGGATCCGCGATTCGGAATCGGTCCGCCGATTCGATGAAATTCGAGCTCTTCTCGCGTCCCGTTGAGTTTCAGGCGGAAAGTTTGAGGACCGTCGGGATTGTCGAAATCCGGCAGCGAAATCAGGTTGAATCCGCGTCCAACCCACAATCCGTCGAGCTCTCGCAACGGTCCAAGTTGATCGTTTTGGAGCTTCATCGGCGCCGATCGCCGGAGCTGCGGTTTGTGACCGTCGGGTCGTTTTTTATCGACGCCCTGAACGGGGGGATTCGGTTTCGGTTCCTGCGCGCCGGCTCGACCTTCGCCACCGACAATCGCCAATCCGCATGCCGTCGCCCCCGCGACTCCGAGGAAATCACGACGCGTTCCACTCCGATTCTCATCACTCTGTGCAGGGCTCATCAATCGCCCCTTTCTCTTCGATTGGATTGTTCCGAAATGACGAACCGATGTCGATCATCGAGAACGATTCAATGAACACAAATCATCCCGATCCACGACACTTCTGATTGAATCAAAGTGTCTAAGCTACGTCAAGTCGGTCGATCTGAGAGGATCTAAAACCGAAATGCACCAAGGAAACC
>JAKBCQ010000086.1 GCA_021807585.1 Planctomycetota bacterium
GACGACGGGATCGTCGACGAGCAATCCAAGTGCGATGATCAGCGCGGCGATCGACACCTGCTGCAGATCGATCCGCAGAATGTGACAAAACCCGAGCGTCATCGCGATCGTCAAAGGTATCGAGATAGCGATCAAAACCGCGCTCCGCCATTCCATAAACAACAAAGCGATCGCAATGACGATCACGACCGCCTCGATCAAATTTTTATCGAATTGTTCAATCTTTTCTTTGACAGTCGTCGGCTCGTCGCTCGTCCAATCGATCTGGAGATCGTCGGGCAGAATTCCCTTGAGCGAATCGATCGCCTCGGCGACGTCGCGGCCGAAATCGGCGATCTGCGTCCCTTTAACTTGACGGATCGCAAGCGTCAAGGCGCGTGTCGTTTGCAAGGTATACCGTGAGGGGAGGGGGCCGACGCCGCCGTCGGGTCCCGTCGAGACATGAACAGGCGGGTCGCTCGGCATGCGTGAGGTCGAAGGCCGAGCCGAGTCGACCTTCACGGTTTGATAATTGAGCACCCCCGGCGGATCCTCATATCCTCGAACGACGTCGCATAAATCGCGCAAATATAGCGGACGACCGTCCTTCACGTCGACGACGACCGAACCGATCTCGGCCTCGCTTGCGAACTCTCCGCTCGGCCGAATCAATAACTCGCGATCCGAAAGCTCGATCCTTCCCCCCGGAATGTTCACGTTCCGCTCGTCGAGCCGCCTCGCGACGATCCGGGGATCGATCCCCAAAGTTGAAACTCTCCGGCCGCTGTAATACAGATCAACGACCTCTTTCTGAACCCCGATCCGCTCGACCTTCGCGACGTTCGACGACCGCTTGATCCGATCCTGAATCAAATCGGCGAACTCTCTTAAATCTTTATATGTATACTGGTTGAGCGCCCGATACGGATCCGCGGGATGCCGCTTCAACCGCTCGGAGAGACCGTTTAAATCTTTTACGAGAACGCCGGGCCATATGTCGGGATGATCGAGCCCCGAGCCGATCACCTCGCGTTCCCAGCGGAGGATCTCACGCCTGAGAACGTCCTCGCCGATAGCGGCGTTCAATTGAAAATCGACCGCTCCGGTGCTCGGCGGTTCGATATAAGCTCCGTCGATGATGAGACGAAGTCGGCGCAGCCGTTCGAGCAACGATCCCGCCAATCGAGCCACCATGGCGCGATCGATCGATCTTGGATAAATAAGCACCACGCTATAGCGATTCGATCGGACCGCTTCGGGTCGACCCGACCGAAACGAATCGAGCTCGGCGACGATCGACCGCGCTCGTTCGTCGATCTCAAAATCGGTGACGGGGGGGCTTGAAATCGTCAGCATCACCGCAACCGTCTCGCCGAAATCCTTGTTCAACATCGGCGTCAATCGAGCCGAGCCGATCTTGGGAAGATCGGTCATTCCCGCCAGCCGATTCGCCAAATCCTGCCATTGTGTTTCGGCGTCTTTACATGTATCAAATAAATCGACATAAACAATCGACAAACCCTGGCGGCTCGTCGAATACACTTTATCGACCTGCGCGTTCTCGGCGACTTTGCGCTCGATCGCGCGAGTAACCTCTTGCTCGACTTTCTCGGCCCTCGCTCCGGGATACGCCGTGACGATCACGCCGCTACGGATCGGAATCACCGGATCCTGCCGTTTCGGCATCGCCCAATACGCGTAAGCTCCCCAGACGAGAGTCGCGACGAGCGCCGTCCACGCGACCGGGCGTTTCTCCACAAAGAATTGAGAAGTGTTCAAACGGCCGCTCCTTTGCCGGCCTCGGCGGGTCGGCGGGCGTCCTTCGCCTTCGATCCGTTCGATCTCGATCCGCTATGTTTCGAGCCGTCGGGCTTCGCTCCGTTCCTTCCGTCAAGGTCGCGGGTCGCGTCTCGCCGGGGATCGATACGATTCGCTTTTTTGCTCATGTTCTCAATCGTTTGTTCGCCCGTGATCGTGGCGTCGAGCGTGCGCACGCGGTCGCCTTCGAGCAGCCGGTTCGCCCCGGCGACGATCACCCGATCGCCGAGCTTGATCTCGCTTCCCTTCCCCTGTTTGATCCTGGCGCGGTTGTCGATCAATCCGTCGAGCTCGACCCGACGCATCCGAGCGACCTCGGCTTCGCCTTCGTTTACGACGACGAAAACCGCGTAACGATCGGCCTCCGGGGCGCGTCGAATCGCCGTCAACGGTAACAGAATCACGTCTTCATGCCGACCGATGTTCACGGTCGCTATCATACCGGGCTTCAATCCCCTTGGGTCGTCGATCGTCACCTCGATCTCGAACGTTCTCGTTCGTTCGTCGGCGTTGGGAGCGATTTTGGTAAGACGCGCCGGGAACGATTCACCCTGGAACGCGTCCGAAATCGTCTTGAATTCCTGTCCGATCCTCATCCGACCCACGAGCGCATCCGAAACGCCGAAGCCGACGACGAGCTCCGATAAATCCATCAACAAAAAAGCGATCTTTCCCGCGGCGATCCGTTCCCCCTCTTCGACGCGTCTTTCGACGACGGTCGCTCGATCCATCGGAACGACGAGCGAGCAATCTTTTAGATCTTGATCGGCCTTCGCGAGCGCGAGTTCGGCGGCGGCGATACCGCTTTCGGCCGCGGTCGCCTCGGCGGCGGCGGCTTCGGCTTTGGCTCGCACGCGATCGACCTCTTCTTTGGTGACCGCGTTCTTTTTCAGTAGTTCTTCGTAGCGATCACGATCCTTCGCCGCGAACGAGGCGTCGGCGCGAGCCGCGGTCGATTTCGCCCGAGCCGTTTCGAGCCGCGCCCGCGCCGAGTCGCGCTCGCGACGGTAATCGACCGATTCGAGTCGAGCGATCGTAACATCCTTCTCGACCCGGTCGCCCGCTTGAACGTCGCGCTTCCTTCCTTCGGTCGTTTCGACCTTGAGTAGATGCTCGACGGTCCCGGGAACTTTGAACGAAAGTTCAAGCTTGCGTCGTTCCTTCACGGTTCCGCTGAACGGGATTGCGAGTTCGATCGACTCGGATCGGACCGTCTCGGCTCGAACCGCTACCGGCGGGGGATCGTCGAGGCTTTCACGCCCCCCGCACCCGACGATCAACACGATCGCGATCGCCGCGCCACGCAACCTTTGCGTCGTATGTCCGTTCAAGCGTCCAACCTCCACGTGCGTCGCTCTCAATCCAAGAGAACATCATCATCTCGGAATCGGCCGCAAGCAACCCGGCTCAGGCGTCGATCAAATCAGATGAATATTTGAAGTTAAATTGATTTAATTGACTATTTTGATCACCTGGATCGAGCATGTAACGTATATGTATATTATATATTTTTCATACCATTATGTAACTTTTCCATTTTTTACGTAACGACTGATTGATTATACCGACGGCAAATTCGGTCGAGTCTCGAGGCGCGGCGAAGCCGTCTTCTGTTCGTCGTTGGATCGGTTCCGACGGCCGACACGACACGCTCCATGAATCGCCGACGCGCTTCTCAGTGGGTTCAAAACCATCAACGCCTCGGTTCTCGACCGGCGCTTCACGGTTTCTCCGCCGACTGGAGCTCGTGTTATTACGCTTGGCCAAGAGTTGTGCGCCGGCGCTGAAACGATTACGATAATCGACTTGGAATCGATCCGTGAACGCCGAGAATGTCTCACGCGACAAGAGGATGAAGTGTCCACGACCCAGCAAGCTTCCACAGCGACCGCTCCCCACCGTACAACGGGCGCCGACGTGCTCGTTGAATCGCTTTTTCGCCACGGCGTCGACACGATCTTCGCCTATCCCGGCGGCGCGAGCATGCCGATGCACCAGGCGCTGACGCGTTATCGTGATCGGATTCGGACGATTCTCCCGCGTCATGAACAGGGGGGAATCTTCGCGGCCGAGGGGTATGCGCGAACGACGGGTAAGCCGGGGATCGTAATGGCGACGTCGGGCCCGGGAGCGCTCAATCTGGTGACGGGGCTCGCCGACGCTCGATTGGATTCGCTCCCGTTGATCGCGATCACGGGCCAGGTTCCTTCGAGTGTGATCGGCACCGACGCGTTCCAGGAAACGCCGATGGTGGAGGTTTGTCGCGCGATCACCAAGCATCATTATCTGGTGACGAACGCTCGTGATCTGCCTCGAATCGTCAAAGAGGCGTTTCATCTGGCGAACACGGGTCGCCCGGGTCCCGTCTTGATCGACATTCCCAAGGATATTCAGAACACACACGTGCTTGATCCCGATTATTCCGTGCCGATGGATTTGCCGGGATATCACTTGCCGTCGCCTCCTTCGCGCGATCTGGTTCGACTCGCCGCGGCGGCGATTCGTTCGGCGAAGCGTCCCGTGATTTATTGCGGCGGAGGAATCATCGCGTCGGGAGGGTCCGACGCGCTCCGCGAGTTCGCCGAGAAGACGGGAATCCCGGTTGCGATGACGCTGCAGGGGCTAGGGGCATTTCCCAGCGAGCATTACCTTTCGCTCAACATGCTGGGGATGCACGGGACGGTTTACGCGAATTACGCCGTCAACGACGCCGATTTGTTGCTCGCTTTTGGAGTGCGGTTCGACGACCGAGTGACGGGGAAAGTGAGCGAGTTCGCCAAGCACGGCCGGATCGTTCATGTCGATATCGACGCCTCCGAGATCAACAAGAACAAAGAGGCTCACATCGCCGTCGCGGCCGACGTCAGGGAATTCATCGAGGCGCTGATTCCGGAGGTCGAGCCCGTCGATCTGCGCGATTGGCATCAAAAGATCGACGCGTGGCGAGCATCCGATCCGATGACGTACTCGGACCGTGATGATGTGATTATGCCGCAATACGTTCTCGATCGATTCTCGAAGCTCTCCGGCGGCGAGTTCATCATGTCGACGGGTGTCGGGCAGCATCAGATGTGGGCTGCGCAGTGGACGAAATTCGTCAAGCCGCGCACCTGGATCACGTCGGGGGGGCTGGGGTCGATGGGGTTCGGTTTTCCCGCGGCGCTCGGAGCTCAGGCGGCGAACCCCGGGGCGCTTGTCGTCGACGTCGACGGCGACGGCAGTTTTTTGATGAACATTCAAGAGCTCGCAACCGCCAAATGCGAGAACCTGCCGGTTAAGGTCATTCTCCTCAATAACCAGCACCTCGGCATGGTGGTGCAATGGGAGGATCGCTTTCATCAGGGGAATCGTGCTCATACGTATTTGGGACCGATTGATCATCCCGAGGCGATCGGCGAGGGGGACGGCGATCTGCCCGCGGTGACTTATCCCGATTTTGTGGCGATCGCGCGGGGATTCGGCGTGAAGGCGCGACAAATTCGTAAGAAGTCGGAGGTCGATCAGGCTCTTCTTGAGATGATCGAATCGCCCGAGGCTTACGTCCTCGATATCCTCGTTCCGTATCAAGAGCACGTGCTGCCGATGATTCCCTCGGGGATGACGGTTCGAGAAATCATCAAAAGTTAACTGGTTGACCCGATTCGGCGTTTGCGGGGGCTCGATCGTCGTGTCGAAATGCATCGATCGTTTCGTCGTGTGCGCGATCTCGGTCGCGTGGTTTGTTTTTGATATCAAGACTCCCGCAGCCCAAGATCGTTCCGATCCGCCCGGAACGATCGTGATGCGAAAGGCTCTCGTGTATCGACCCGACGGCGCCGGGAGACGATTCGGCAGGCGATCGATCGCCGCCGATCCCGTCGTTGCGACGATCGTCTCGGGAACCTGGACGACGCCCGCCGCGGGCGATTCGATCAAGCTCGCCGACGGCTCGGAGGCGCGTTTTCAGGCGATCGACGCCAAGCCCGACGGCGCGATCGGAGCGCAAGAGATCCGCGGCGGGTACGCGGTTTGGACGTTCGACTCCGCCTTGGCGGGGGTCAAAATCCTTGAGGCTTCGGGGCACGACGTCGTCTACGCGAACGGATCGCCTCGCGTCGGCGACGTTTATTCGTACGGTTATGTTCATTTGCCTGTGCCGATTCAAGCGGGACGCAACGAGTTCATCTTCCACGCGGCGCGGGGGGATCTGCGCGCCAAATTGACGTCGGCTCGCGCTCTTGCGCAGCTCGACGTTTCGGATCCGACTCTTCCCGATATCGTTATCGGTGAATCCGAGGCGGTATGGGGCGCGATCATCGTCGAGGCGGCGTCGATCGAGCCGGTTTCGGGTCTCACGATCGTCGCACGCGTGTGGGGAGGGGGCGAAACACGCACGCCGGTTCCCAAATTGCTTCCGTGCTCGACGCGGAAGGTCGCGATTCGACTTGAACCCGGCGAACACTTGCGCGAAGAGCAAGTCGCCGTCGAACTCAAGCTCGTTCGCCCGAAAGCCGACGGCAAGGACGAAACGCTCGATACGGCCGAACTGAAGCTCGGAGTTCGCGCGCAAGATCATACTTACAAAAGAACATTTATTAGCAAGATCGACGGAAGCGTGCAGTATTACGCGGTCAATCCTCCTTCGGGGGTTGATCCCTGGCGCTCGAACGGCGCAGGTTCGGATTCATCGCGGCCGGCGTTGTTTTTGACGCTGCACGGGGCTTCGGTCGAGGCGATCGGTCAGGCGAACGCGTATTCAAGCAAATCTTGGGGTTACCTGATCGCCCCCACGAACCGCAGGCCATACGGGTTCGACTGGGAGGATCTGGGACGAGCCGACGCGATCGAGGTTCTTGATCTGGCTCTCAAGCGTTATCAAACCGATCCGGCGCGCACATACCTGACCGGGCACTCGATGGGGGGGCACGGCGTGTGGCACGTCGGCGCGACATTCCCCGATCGGTTCGCCGCAATCGCTCCGAGCGCCGGCTGGATCAGCTTTTGGTCGTACGCAGGGGGGCGGCCGACCGACGACGCCGATCCGATTCAAAAAATGCTCAGACGAGCGCAATCTCCATCTGATACGACGGCGCTTATCAACAACTATACTGATCTAGGTGTTTATATTTTGCACGGATCGGCCGACGACAACGTTCCCGCGAATCAGGCGCGGGAGATGAACAAGAAGCTCGGCGAGTTTCACCGCGACTTTCGCTATCATGAACAACCGGGAGCGGGACATTGGTGGGATTCGTCCGACGAGCCGGGCGCCGATTGCGTCGACTGGGCGCCGATGTTCGATTTCTTCGCGCGACGAGCGACCCCTCGATATGAACAAGTTCGTCATATTACATTTCGAACCGCGAATCCGGGGATCTCGTCGCGGTCGTTTTGGACGACGATCGAGTGTCAGCTTCATCCGCTTGAGATCGCTTCGATCGACGTTCGCTTCGATCCCGCCAAGCGTCGGTTCGTCGGCTCGACCGTTAATGTCCGCAGGCTAGCGATCGACGTCTCGGTGCTTGCTCCCGACGCGCCGTTCGGCGTCGAGATCGACGGAACCAAACTCGAATCGATCGCCTGGCCAAAGAATGATCAAACAAATATATGGCTGATGCGAGAATCGGCCGATCGGTCGCCGTGGAAGACGATCGACGAACCTTCGGCGAATCTTAAAGGCCCGCTACGTTACGGCCCGTTCAAAGAAGCGTTCCAGAATCGAGTCGTCTTTGTTTATGGAACCAAGGGGAACGACGCCGAGAACGCGTGGGCTCTTTCCAAAGCTCGATTCGACGCCGAGACGTTTTGGTATCGCGGCAACGCGTCGATCGACGTCGTAGCCGATTCCGAATTCGACGCCGATCACGACCGCGATCGAAACGTGATTCTATATGGAAATTCGGAAACGAACGGCGTTTGGAAGGCGTTGCTCGCAACGTGTCCCGTTCAGGTTGATCGGAAGTCGGTGCGGGTCGGCGATCGTCGGTTCTCGAGCCCAGATAACGCTTGCTTATTTATTTACCCAAGATCGGGTAGCGACCTCGCCTCGGT
>JAKBCQ010000087.1 GCA_021807585.1 Planctomycetota bacterium
TGAGAGCGCGTTCGCTCCCGATCCCGCCGAAAGATCGCCCCATAAGTTGGGGTAACGCTCAAACAAGTGATCAATCGCTCCTCCGGGCTTGACGCGTCCCTTGGGATATCCTCCCAGGTCGATTTGAGCGACGTTCGCCGAGATCGAAGCCCAGAACCCGGGACCGTGACCGATAAACGGAAGCGTGGCAAATTCTTTGAGCACGCGTTCAAGACCGGGGAGGCCGGGCTTGTCGGTCCCGCGTTCGTTATCGCAATGAAACAACACGGGGAGCTTGAGATCGGCGCACGCGGCGTAAAGCGCTTTCATCCGCGGGTCGTCGATCGGCAAGCCGGCCTTGTGCTCGCCGAAACCCTTCGCTCCCTGATCCACGTATTCTTGAATCATCATCCGTAAGCCTTTCGCCCCGCCGCCGTAAGACGTGCGGGGATCGACGCAACAAAACGGGATGAACCTGTCGGGTCGCCGCCGCGCCGCTTCGAGAGCGCGTTCGTTCGTGTTGAGATAGCTCGACGATTCGGGAGAGACGAGAGGGAGCAACACCGCCTTAATGACGTTATGTTCGTCCATGAACTTGAGGAGGGCGTCTTCGGTAAGAGGAGGGTCGGTGTTCCACACCCGGCCGATGTGCGTGTGAACGTCGATATACGGTCCCCCCGCGATTACCCGCGCGTCGTTCGTCAAATCGCGGTGCGCAAGCGCCGGTCGAATCGCCGACGCCGCGACGGCCAACCCGCCGGCGCACGCCCTAAAAAATCCGCGGCGATCGCATCGACTGTGAACGACGTCTGTATTCATAGTATTTCCTTATCTAAGAAAACTCTTGATAAGATCATCCTTGGATGGCATTGGTGCGACCGAGAGCGATGTCGAAATCGCCGACCGCGGGGACGAGCATCGCCAACAGTGCAAATCCGTAGATCCCGAAGCTGACGAGAAACGCGGCCATCGCCTGCACGTTGATCATGCTGATCACGCAATAAAACGACCAAAACGGAGTGAGGAGGGCGACGAGAGCGATCGCCTGCGAAGGATTACGCGAACCCATCGATCCGAACAACGCCACGCTCCCCGCGCCGATGAAAATCAAAAAACTAAGTAATTGTCTGCTGAATTGCTGATCTCCAAGAATGATCAAGAACGCGCAGATCAAAATCCCCACCATCAGGAAAAAGATCGTCCCCAGGCTGTTGGCGACCGCGGTTCGGCTGTTCGTGTAGGTGATCGCCGAATGGAGTCCGAGCATCGCCGAAAAATGGACGAGGAGCGCGAAATCGATCACAATGAACAGAGCGATTTCCCCCGTGATCGCTCCGGTGATCGCCATCCAGATCGTCAACAACAACGGCGCGGCGATCATCTCTTTGGTGTTATATAAAACGCCGTGAAGCTTGCCGAAGATAAACTCCCTCGGTTTGATCTCGGTGACGAGCAGAAGATCGAGAGCCCCCGTATCGCGCTCGCTCGTCAGCGAAGTCACCCCCTGCGCGTTGACGAGCAACAAGCTCAGAATCGCCATCGGAATAAGCGTGAACGCCGGCCGCCATGCGCTGCGGCTATCAGTCGGATTTAAGTAAAAATACGCGACGGCAAGCGCGAAAAAGAGGACATATGCGCCTTTAATGATGAGCGGTTTGGCGCCGTACGCGCGGGTTTTGAATTCGCGCCAGAGGATCGGATTGGCCCAGGGCTTGCGGTAAACGCCCGCGGCGCGGGAGACCCGGCGATGCGAACGACGCGGTACGTGCAAACCCGACGACGTTTCAGGACCCGCTTGCGCAAGCGCGGGTTCGGACACCTGGATTAACGATTCGGCGGCGATCTCTTCGGTTTCTCCTTCGCGTTGCTCGCGCGGTTCATTCCTTCCAGGATTCCAGATCCGCAGCATGCGAATCGAGACCGCGTTAAGAATGAGTGCGAGCGCGGTTGAGGTCGCGGTGAAGATCAAAGCGGTGTGCGTAGCGCCCGTCGTGCTGGGTCGAAGAACCGAACGGACGGCGCGGAACGGATTGAACGCCTCATTGAATGAAGATCCGGCGATCGAACCGTCGGGTACGAAATACGAGATCGCCTCGATCCCCGCGATTGTCAGCACGATTGCCAGCACGGTCATCGCCAACGATTGAAAAGTCCGATCTCGCCATAACGCCACCAGTAGACCGAGCGACCCTCCCGCGAAACCCGCCGCCGCCGTGATCCCAAGAATCTGCAACACCTGGGTCGACGATACCCCGCCAAGCAACAGGCAGATGAAGAACACAGGCGCAACCGTCCCCAGTAACGTGAACGTTTGCAGCAATCCCGCGACCAGCTTACCGATAATAATCTCGGTATCGCTTAGATCCGTCATTAATAATAATACAAACGTGCGTCTATCTTTCTCGTGCGCGATCGTGGTCGCGGCCGCGAGGGGCGCGAAAAAGAGCATGACGACGAGCTGAACGACGACGAAAAATTGGAAGAGGACGCCGCCGAAGCGGGCGATCAGCCCGATATCGCGGATGTCCTCCCAGCCGACGAGCGATTGCCACGCCGTCCACATCAGAATAAAAAAGAGCCCCGCGTACGCGGCACGTGTGACGTAATATCGAATCGGCCGAGGCGACGTCGTCACCTCGCGCGCGATGATCGGTCCTGCGAACAAATCGAAACCCTCCCAACCCGGGACAAGAGCGATACACGATCGATCAAGGCGGCGATCTCATCGACGCCGAATCGCGTCATGAGCGCGATAACGCCTTTTTATCGGTCTGCAAACAACCGAGTCAGTCCGCCGAAGCCCCGGGCGAAACCTCTGAATGAAAAAACCAGGATGAATCCGCGCCGTCGACGCGCGACAAACGCCCCTCGCGCTTTCAATGAACGCGCGAGATAGACCTTGATTATAACGACACCGCGATCCCGCTTACAGCGGGACGGTTATGATCGAAGATCACAGGAAAAAGCGCGAGCCGGCGATCGAGCGTTCGCGAAACCGTCCCGCCGCTACCGCGTTCGCTCGCGCTCCTGCTCGCGATGAAGCGCCGCGTGCTCCGCGTCGTCGACGGGGCGCGTATCGCGCCCTTTGCGAATCGTTAATTCAATTCGTGAAAGATATTTCACGTTTGCGCATTCGTCGAGCTCGGACGAGCGGCACGCCTTGGGATCGCGGATCAGGAACCGGATCGGTCCTCCTCGATCGGGGCTTAACCCGCGCGCCCCCGAGCGATATAAGACGAGCCCCTGATCGCGCAGATCGGCGAGCGGAACCGAGACGTGAAAGTCGTCGCGGTCGGCGTGGAGCGTCACGTAATTCGCGTCCGATCGGGGTGACGCCGTGCGAAGAATCGCCGCGAACGTAACCGCGTCGCCCGATCGCCCCGCGTGGAACCGCGATACGTCCTCAACCTGATCGTCTTGCGGAAACGCGAGCAAATCGACAAACCCGAGCGAAAGCGGCCGTTCAACCGCTCCATCGACGATCAATAACGGTTCGGCGATCAGCGTTTGATCGTGTTCATTCATGTTTGCACCATTGGATCTAGATATCCGGTATTCATCCGATCGGTTAAATACAACTTATAATCGTATTTACTAGTGATTTGTCGGCGTATCTCGGACGTTGAATTCGAGTTTCCATTCGCCCGGATCGCGCGTCGAGCGGCACCAGAGTTCGAGCGAGCCGACTTCCGTCACCTTGGTTTTGAGTCGAACGGGAACGGTTTGGCCTTGCGACCGTCCCGAGCCCGCTTCAAGCGTCGTTTCAAGCGGAGCGAGCTCGGCGATCTCGTCGGGGATCACGCGTTCAATCACGGCGCCGATCGTGTCGTCGCGGCGGGTCGTCGAGCCGAAAAAGCGGAACTCCGCGGGCTCGCCGACGACGAGTCCAAACTCCGATCCGGGGACGTCGGCTTCGGTCCCTTCCTCCATCCCCATCGGCACGACACACACCGCTTTGATCGGCGGGACGACTCCTGGAACCGCGGGCGCCGAAGCCTCGACGCCGATGTAATACGACCGTGAGACGCCGCCTCGAATACGTATCCCGCTCCCTTTTTTGACGAGCCCAAGATACGCCGCGCCACGAGCCACCGCGAGATTGAGATCAGCCGCATCGAGAATTGACACGGCTTTGCCCGCCCAATCGCTTAGCACTCGAACGATCCGTTCGCGCAGCTCCCCCGCCTGAAAAACACCGCCGTTGAACAGCACCGCCGAAGGATGGAGCGACCCCGCCGCGGCGTGCAACGATTCGGCCTGCAAACCCAAAAAACGAGCCAGATGCCGCGTGATCGCGGGATCGCTCGCGTACGGCAGGCCGATTTCGGTGAGCCCCACGCGCTTGCCCCGAGCGGGATGATCGGTCGGCGCACAGATCGGGAAAAATCCGTCGAGCAGCACGGTACGGAGCGTATCGCGATCGAGCGCCGTTTTGAGCGTTCCGCCGATCACTCTCGAACCGCGTCCCAGTACCGTCACCGGAACCGAACTCTTATCAGGGTCCGAAAAGAGGATCTCCTTGGCGTCGCGGCACGCGTGTACGAGGCCGATCTTCCGGGTCGCGTCGAACGTATCGAAACCGCCGGGAAGCGTCGCCGCGACCGCGTGGGCGAGCGCCAGGTCCATGTTGTCGCCGCCCAAAAGGATATGTTCACCGACCGCGAGCCGTGTGAGATCAAGATCTCCGTCGCGTTCGGAAACGCCGATCAGAGTGAAGTCGGTCGTGCCGCCGCCGACATCACAAACTAGTATGATATCTCCAACATTTACTTTCTTGCGCCAGTCGTCTCCTTGCGCGGCGAGCCAGGCGTAGAATGCGGCCTGGGGTTCTTCGAGGAGGTTGACGATTTCGATTCCCGCGGCCCGCGCCGCTTCGATCGTCAATTCGCGCGCCGCGGCGTCGAACGACGCGGGGACGGTGAGGAACACTTCCTGGCGTTCGAGACGATCCTCGGCGTTTTTCCGCGCGATCTTATGATTCCAAAAATCGCGCAGGTGGATCAAATACGCCGCCTCGGCTTCGACAGGGGAAAGCCGCATGACGTCGGGAGGCGCAGTGAACGGAAGGAGCCCCGATCGGCGGTCGACTCCGTCGAGCGCGAGACTGCTTTTAGCCGACGAGACGAGCCTCCCGGGAACCTTCCCGCCGTGATCGCGCGCGAACTCGCCGATTAAGCGATCGACCTTCTTTTGCCAGGGTAAAGCGATCGCCCCCTCGGCGAATTCGTTGTCGGCGGGCAGATAGAGGAACGAAGGCAGAACCGAGCGATCGGCGGTTTCCCCCGCCGCGACGCACTGCGTGATCGCGGGAGTTTCGATCGCCGCGACCCCGCCGGGCGCGGAAGCCGCGGGCTCGGCGTATGCGAGCGCGCTGTTCGTCGTCCCAAGATCAATACCAATGACGTATTTTGACATTGCTTTCGCCCTGATTGATCACGCGGGAGAGGGCCGACGTCTTGAAATCAGCGTCATCCAAATATCACGGGATTTCGATCTCGGCGGGAGACAGGACGGGTTGGGCGCCGGAGCGGGGAAGCGAGTCGGGGAGCCGTACCGCTTCGACCTTCCAACCGTGGTGTTTGAGAACTCCGCGAAACGGCGGCGACCCCGCGACGTTCCCAGTCAGGCGAATCGCGGCGGGGTTGAAACCCGCATCGACGACGACCGACGCCCCTTCGGCGGCCGTATGAATCGGCTTAATCGACAGATATTCGCGCAAAACCTTGGCGCAGCCTCGATGAATATCGCGCACCGCGGCGCCGATCTGAGCGTCGCCGTAGCCGTCGATCTCTTCCTCGAGAAAGTCAATCAAACGACCGTCACGCTGAAGCAAATTGAGAATGCGTAGATCGGGACCGATTTCATCGGGTTTGAGCGCGTTCGCCACCCGCTCGGCGAGATCGCGATTCGTCAGGCACATCCAGAACGCGCGCAAGGCCAGGAGAAGTCGATTCAAGGCGCAGACTCCCGCGGTCGGCTCGAGAAAAACCGTTTGGAACGCATTTCGAACGCGCGGGTTAAGATAATGCAATCGGCGTCGGCTAGCAACCCGCCCCACGAGCCGTTCGCTTGAACAAGTGCGAATCGCCCGAGCCCGAATCGGCTCGGTTAAAACGCGGGAGGATCCTTATCGATCGCGCCGTGATCGACGATCGCCGATTTGGTGGGAGGGGTGAGCTTCGTCGAGGAGGCGGTTTTCGCCGATCCCGGTCGCGAACGCGCGACGGTTCCCGAGGCGTTTGTCCGATTCGATTCCAGCACCTCGCGAGAATGCGCGCAGCCGAACGGAGCGATTGCGATCAAAACGAGCGGAAAAATCCGTTTCCATTTCCATAACAAAAGGGACCGGGTGCGCGGCATAATACACGTCCAGGGAGAAAATCTTGGGTAGTTCGTCGGGACATCCACGTTTTCTTGTAAAGTATATCATGAGATTCGGCTCGGCCTGAAAATCGTCGTTCGGCGAGCGGACGACGCGACGGTCGTTTTTGGGGAGGGTTCGCCAAGATGGGACGCCTGAACGTGGAGCGGGAATCCGAAGTGACGATTGTAACGATCACCGACACGTCGGGATTCGACAATCCCAATTCCGACGCATTCCGTACCTCGATCTTGAGCGTCGTCTCTCCCGATCAAGCCGAACGTCTCGCGCTCGATCTCGGCAAGCTCGACACGGTTTCAAGTTCGGGTATCGTCGCGCTTTTAAGTCTTAAGCGGGTGATCGAGGCCAACCAGGGGAGGTTGGTTTTATTCGGTCTCGAGCCGAGCGTTCGGCAGGTGTTCAAAGTATTGGGTTTGGCCGATTTTTTTACGATCGTCGTCGACCGCGCCGCGGCGATCGAACGACTTCGCCCCGCGGTCGCTTAAATATAATAAGGCCGGCATATGTGATTTGGGCCGGAACGGCGAATCGGACGCGCCTTCGTTTTCGCCTTTTCCGGTTACTTTCGCGGCGGCCGCCGCACCGCGGACGATGAACGTTTCCGCCCAAGCGGGTTTGTAATATCGCGGCTCGACGCGAGGTCGTCCATTCAAGAAACAAATGCTAATACAAAAATATAAAAATACAATTTGCAGCGAGGTTTAGTCTCGTAAATAATTATACAGGTCTAAAATCAGAAGAGAACTCGATTCGTCGATTGCAGCGGATCGCTCCACCGGCGATTCCTTGGATCAAAGCGGTGAACGACCGAGCGACGCGTGGAGCGCGAGGCGGACGCGGACGAGACGAGGCGAATCGGCGGCGCCGATCGCGATTCGACTTAACGCCGCGGGATCGCTCCTCCGACAGTCGATCGGTCCCGTCGTCGCGGTGAATCCCACACGATAACCGCTCTCGATCGCGAGCCTTGTCGTCGCGGGGTGAAGCGTCTCGGGTCGACCAAACGGATAAGCGATCGCCTCGATCTTGGTTCCCAGCGCTCGTTCGATCGATCCCTTCGATCGGTGGAATTCATCACGAATCTCGGCCTCGGTCAATCGGCTCAATTCACGATGCGTGTGCGAGTGCGAACCGAAGCTCATCCCGGCCGCGGCCATCTCGCGCGCTTGATCCCAATTCATAAACAATCCCTCCCCCAAATCCCCCAGATCGTAATCAACTCCCGCTCGGTCGCTTAAATGAATGAGCCAGGAGGAAATATCGAGATCTCGATGCGAAAAAACGATCTCGACGAGCCTGCGGATCAATCCGTCGCGCCCCAGTTGGGAACGATCAAGCTTCATTTCCTGGGGATGATCAAGCGTAATCGTGTGTTTAGTCATCGCTTTCACAATATAAGCGATTCGATCCCACCAGGGGATCTCCGAGCCTCCGATGAAG
>JAKBCQ010000088.1 GCA_021807585.1 Planctomycetota bacterium
AACCCTCGAAAAAGAACGAGGCATCAGCCCGGCTCAGTACGCCCGCGAGATCATCTATCCGGCGCTCGCGCTCCGCAAACTCGCCGCGCCCCGCGTTCAGGTGACCCAGGCCGATCTCAAAGAGGCGCTCGACGCCAGCTTCGGCGATAAAATTCGCTGTCGCTTGATCATGCTTTCACGTCAGCGTGACGCGATGGACGTTTGGGAGCAATTGCAGCGCAATCCTGGAGCGTTTGAGACGTTGGCGCGGACGAAGTCGGTCGATATGAACAGCCGCGCCCTCGGAGGATTGATCGCCGAACCGATCAGTCGGCACGCGACCCCGCGGAACGTTTCGGATGCGGCGTTCCTCCAACTCGTCGACGGCGATCCCAACGACAAAGACGCGGCGCACAAGCCCAAAGACGGCGACGTCACCGGGCCGATCCAGGTGAACGAATCGACCTGGATCGTCCTGAAGCGCGAGGAGTTGATGGCGGGAGATAAGACCAAAACCCTCAAAGATCCCACCATTTACAAGTACTTGCACGATCAAATGTATGAGCTTAAGCTCAAGGAGAAGATGGCCGAGGTTTATCAAGATCTCGCCGACGCCGCGGCGATCGAGAACATGATGACCGGGACGGTCAAGCCTTCGCACCAGGAGGAGCGTCAGGAGGTCGTCGGCAAGGTCGATCTGATGTCCGACGTCGATAAGGAAGTGACTCCCTCGTCGGCGACCTCGAAGGGATCGGCGTCGACCAACGGCGCCGCCGCGGTCGGCGTTCGAGGGGTCAGCAGGCCTCCCGCGGGCGCCCCCGCCGACGACGTGATCAATCTCAAAGGCGGGAAGAATTAATTTCCTGTTCTTGCTCAAATATTCGCATGCGAATGAAGCGAGGCCGGCCGGAATCGATCCGGTCGGCCTCAATTGTTAAAAACAATTCTGTATATTGACGATTTCACATCGTCAGGCGATTAGCGGTCGCGCTCGGTCTTGGCGCCCCCCGCGAGAGCCGCCTGCGCCGCGGCGAGCCGGGCGATCGGCACTCGGAACGGCGAGCACGACACGTAATCCATCCCCACCTTGTGGCAGAACGCGACGCTGTCGGGATCGCCGCCGTGTTCGCCGCAAATGCCCACCTTGAGGTGCTCTCCGTGCTTGGCCTTGCGCGATTGCCGGCCTTTCGCAACGCCCATCTCGATCAGTTGACCGACACCGACGGTGTCGAGCGATTGGAACGGGTCGACCTTAAGGATCTTATGTTCCATATAACTCGGTACGAACGACGCGATATCGTCGCGGCTGAAACCGAAGGTCATCTGGGTGAGATCATTGGTGCCGAATGAGAAAAACTCGGCGTCCTCGGCGATCTGATCGGCGGTGAGCGCCGCTCGGGGAACTTCGATCATCGTGCCGATCAGGTAATCGACCTTGACGCCCCGCTTCGTCATCACCTCTTCGGCGACGGCGATCGCCCGCTTCTTCAAGAACGTGAGCTCTTCAACCACCCCGACGAGCGGGATCATGATCTCGGGAAGAACCTCTTTCCCCTCCTGCTTGACCGTGATCGCGGCGTCAATGATCGCTCGGATCTGCATATCGCCGATCTCGGGATAGCGGATCGCGAGGCGACAGCCCCGCAGGCCGAGCATCGGGTTCGCCTCGTGAAGCTGGGTGACGCGGGCGGCCACTTTTTCGACCGAGATCCCGAGCTGTCGGGCCACTTCCTCCTGGCCCGGGCCGTCGTGCGGAAGGAACTCGTGGAGCGGCGGGTCGAGCAGCCGAATCGTCACGGGAAGGCCCGCCATCGCGTGGAACAGACCGACGAAATCCTCGCGCTGGTAAGGCTCGAGCGAAGCGAGCGCCGCTTGCCGTTCCTCAAGCGTGTCGGCGAGAATCATCTTACGCATGTCGACGATGCGTTGGCCTTCAAAAAACATATGTTCGGTTCGGCAAAGCCCGATCCCTTCGGCGCCGAACCCGCGGGCGCGGGCGGCGTCGGCCGGGGTGTCGGCGTTGGTGCGAACCTTGAGCGTCCGGTATTGATCGGCCCAACCCATCAAGATCGAGAAATCGCCCGACATCTCGGGATCGATCGTCGCGACCTTGCCGAGCATCACATCGCCGGTGGTTCCGTTGATCGTGAGGAAATCGCCGGCCTTGACGGCCTTGCCGCCGATCTGGATCGTCCCCGCCTTCTCGTTGATGACGAGCGCATCGCAGCCGACGACGCACGGTCGACCCCAGCCGCGCGCGACAACCGCTGCGTGGCTCGCCTTGCCCCCCGTCGCGGTGAGGATCCCCTTGGCGAGGTGCATCCCCTCGACGTCTTCGGGGCTCGTCTCTTTACGCACGAGCATGATCGGCTCGCCGGGGTGAGCCTCGGCGTGCTTGACCGCGGCCTCGGCCGAAAGGACGACGCGGCCCGAAGCCGCGCCGGGGCTCGCCGCGATCCCCGTGGCGACGATCTGAGGCTTCGCCTTGGGATCGAGCTGGGGCAAGAGCAGATGATTGAGCCCGTCGGGGCTCACCCGCTTGACCGCGGTCTTCTCGTCGATCAACTTCTCTTTCACCATCTCGACCGCGATCCGCACCGCGGCGCTCCCGGTGCGCTTGCCGGTGCGGGTTTGAAGCATATAAAGCTTCCCCTCTTGCACCGTGAACTCGATATCCTGCATATCTTTATAATGCGATTCGAGCTTGCTCCGGATATCCATCAATTGTTTGTAAACCGGAGGCATCTCCTCGCCAAGGCGGCTGATCGGTTCGGGGGTGCGGATTCCGGCGACGACGTCTTCTCCCTGGGCGTTGATCAAATAATCGCCGTAGAACACGTCTTCACCCGTGTTCGGATCACGGGTGAACGCGACCCCGGTCCCCGAGGAGTTCCCCATGTTGCCGAACACCATCGCCTGCACGTTGACCGCGGTTCCCTTAAGCCCCGAAATCCGCTCGATCCGGCGGTATTCGACCGCCTTCTTCCCCATCCAACTGTTAAAGACCGCCATGATCGCGGCCCAGAGTTGATCGTGCGGATCCTGGGGAAAATCGTGCGAGGGATTGGTATGTGTTTTGTACACCTTCTTATATCGAGCGACGAGTTCGCGGAGATCGTCGGCGGTGAGATCGGTGTCGTTCTTGACGTTGCGTTGAGCCTTGAGGCTCGCGAGTTCGTGCTCGAAGTGTTCGTGATCGATCCCCATCACAACCGATCCAAACATATCGATCAAGCGACGGTAACCGTCGAGCGCGAAGCGGGGATTGCCGGTTTGTTTGGAAAGCCCCTCGACCGCGGCGTCGGAGAGGCCGAGGTTGAGGATCGTGTTCATCATCCCGGGCATCGAGAGCGCCGCGCCCGATCGCACACTGACAAGCAACGGTCGGCTCGGATCGCCGAGCTTCACCCCGAGAGCGTCCTCAACCTTCTTGAGCGCCGCCTGAACCTGAGGCTTGACCTCCTCGGGAAGCTTTTTACCAAGATCGTAATACTGCGCGCAAACTTCGGTCGAGATCGTGAATCCAGGAGGCACGGGAATGCCGATCTTGCTCATCTCGGCGAGATTCGCCCCCTTCCCTCCCAACAAATCCTTCATGTCGGCTTTGCCTTCGGCATCGCCGGAACCAAATGAGTATACGTATTTATGTTTTTCGGCCATTGGTCTCGCATTCCCCCGGGTTGTGTGTCGCGACGAGCGATCTCGGCGCACGTAAGGGCGGCGACCGTTCCCTCGGGGATCGATCGCGAAAAGGTGAGCCTAACGACGCGGGAGGGGAGCGTCAAGTCGCTCGAACCGACTTGATATCGATTAATCATGTTAACAATCAAATTTTAACGATATATCATTTATCGTTTATAAATGGGGCGGGAACGGGACCGCGGAGTCCGAGCGATCGAGACCGAACGGTTGCGGCCGATCGGTCGCGCGGCGCCGGCCTATTCGACGCCGACACGCCTTGAAACTTGTCGTGCGGGTTCGGTCGAGCGGCGTGGTCGCCCGAGATCGCCGCGGGTTTTCGAGGTCTATCGTGATCGATCGTTGCAATCGGCGTAACCGTCGAATCGCATGGGCGAAATGTAATCGGTCGATTCGGCGCGGCGCGGCGTTTTGTTCGGCTGCGGGCGTGAAGTGAAGCCGAGCCTCGATCCGAAGATCCATTCCGGACGCTGCTCGTTGCGCCGACATGGATTGAACGAGGATTGGTGAGCGGAACGCTCTCTTTCCAACCGGCTCGCACGATCGCGATATTTGATCTGACAATGGAACGGCCATCCGCGTGTCGGACGGCGGCTTCCGCGCGAACGCAGGACCCGCAAGGAGGGCGGGGCTTGATCCTCTCGCCGCGGAATTGGCTGGTGAAGGGAGTCTTTCCATGCGGTTGACGTGGCGACGGAGCGACGAACCTTCGCGGGCGAAACGCCGAGCGGAGCGAAAAGTCGAAATTTTGGAGAGCAGGCAATTGCTCTCGGGGGGAGCAAGCCCGCTCTCCTATTACCTGCCCACCAACGGGTCGAATTTCCAGGGGGGGACGATGTTCCCCTCGGTCGCTCCGCTCAATTTGCCGATCGGAGCGACGCCGAGCCAACTCTCATCGCTCGATTACGGCGGAAAAACGGTGTCGGGGGTCGACCGACAAGGCGATCAGTGGACCCTCACGCTTCACGGTCCAGGATCGATGATCGTTACCGACACCACCCCCAACGACGGCGTTTATAACGATCAAATCGATACGATTCAATTGTTTGGGACGAGCCTCAAATCGTCTTACCTCACGGGTTCGGTTTCGCCTTCGCCGCGGGTGCAATCGAACGGAACAATTGATTTCCAGCATCTCATTGATCTTAACGGTATCAAATCGATTCAATTGAATGGATTTGTACTCGTTCCCAGCAATCCTCCCACGGGAGCGCAAACTCAAAACGCGATTCAGCTTTCGGGAGGGGTCGGTTATCTGTCGTTCGCCGGGATCGACAATCTCACGAACATCGGCCAGGCCTATCAGCCGATCAACATCCTGATCGGCGATCCATCGACCCCGCTCCGGGTGAAACCGACGATCGTCGTCAGCTCGATTCAAAACACCGTATTGAATACGAGCCAAACCGGAACCGAAACGACTCCGCAGATCACGCCGACGATTCAGTTCTTGATCAACGGAGAGGTGCGCAACTTCGACGTCGCGTCGATCACGTCGCAGTCGGTTCAACCCGCGTATCAGTTCGAGTTCCCGACCGTGGGCGTAACCGGGCGAACGTCGTTGCGCGCGATCGCGGTGGGGAATCTCGAAGTTTACGGCGCGGCCAAGAACTTCACCGTGGCTCGCAGCAGCTTCCCGTTCCTCAACGGTTACAGCGGCGTGAAATACATTCACAACGCGATTTTCGGCGGCACGGCGGACGCGGTCGGCTTGAATTCGAGCGGTCCGATCGGACGCTTGACATTCCTTCACGGTCTCGGCAATCCAAGCGGGGTGAACGTCACTCCGTCGCAATACGGCACGCCTCCGGGATTGAGCGGATATCCGGCGTCGGGCTTGCTCGGCGGTTTGGTAACGGCGTCGCGAATCGGCAGGCTTACCGTCGCGCCTAGCAGCCTGATCGCTCAGTATTCCGAAAACCCGCAATTGATTCAAAGGCATCAACGCGGTTACATCACTTACACCACTCGTCCCGGGTCGGCGCTGACATCGGCTGTCATCGTGTCGTCGGGATCGATCGGCAAGACGACGATCATCGGCGACTCGAACCAGTCCGAGATCAAATCGGGCTTCTCGTATACGTCGTTCCTCGCCGGGCTCGAACCCTCTCGCGCCCCGAGCCACATCGGGCCGATTCGCTATCGGGGCGATTTGATCAACTCCGCGATCGCCGCGACCTACCGAACAGGGAACGGCGTCTACGGCGGCGCCGGCAGTCTCGCGGGTCCCGGCAAGATCCAAGGGGTGTTCCAGGGAGCGCTTTATACGACCGGAATCCCCACCGGGCTCAACCACTACGGATCGGGGTTCTACGCCCGTCGCAAGATCGGCTATCTCCCCCCGCCGCAACGCCTCACGCGGTTCAACAATCCGCTCATCGGCGGCTGATCGCCGATGATTCAAAACGTTCCGCCAATTCGCCGTCGCCGGACCCTCCGGCGGCGGCGTTTTTTTTGTATACTCAAACGAACCCGCGAACGCCGCTCGATTGGCGAGAATCCATAAGTTATAGCGATGAATTATCATTGCAAATGAACATCAAAGGTATTATCGAAAAGTTAACGAGAGGTCGAGGCGATTTCGCCGAAGGTTCGGCCGATGAACTCGAGGTCGACGCCGCGGCGATCATTCGCCAGGCGCGGCGGTTGCGGTTTCGCGTTCGACCGGGAGCGATCGCGGCGCTCGCGGGGGCGTATCTGGGGGCTCGTCCGGGAACGGGGCTGACGTTCGCCGAGCTTCGCGCCTACGAGCCCGGCGACGACGTCCGTCGGCTCGATTGGAACGCCACGGCGAGGCAGGGGAGGCCGTACGTACGTCGTTGCGTCGAAGAGCGAGCGCTCACGGTTTGGCTCGCGGTCGACGTCTCGGCGAGCATGCGTTTCGGCGGCGAAGGCGAAACGAAAGCCGACCGCGCCGCACAGGCCGCGGCGCTGTTGGCGGCCGCGGCGATCCAGAACGGCGATCGAGTGGGCCTGCTGCTCGTGACCGATCACATCGAGACCGAACTCCTGCCCGCGGGGGGCGCGCGACACCTGGCGCGGATCGTGCGGTCGCTCGTCGCGGCCTCGACTTCTTCGAGACGCACGTCGTTGGGGGCGGTCGCGACGAGACTGGGTCGAACGCGTCGCGGCGCGCTCATCCTTTTAATCAGCGATTTTTTATCCCACGAGCCCGTCGGACGCTGGCGCGGAATCGCCAGGCGCAACGATTTGATCGCGCTTCGAATCGTCGACCCTCGCGAAGAGGCGCCCCCCCGATCGGGGCTCGTCGATATCGCCGATCTCGAATCGGGTCGAAAACGAACGATCGACCTCGCTTCGCGTTCGATTCACGCTCGATATATAAAAATTGCCAAACGTCGATCCGATTTGTTTCTTGATTGGTGCGCCGACGCCGGCGCGTCCCCGGTCCGAATCGATACGACCGTCGATCCCCTCCTACCGTTGCTCCGTTGCTTTCAAGGCCGCGAGGCGGCGCCGTTCCACAGGCCCAAGAAACGATGAACGATCGGATCGTCCCGCCGCGCCCCAATCTCGGACCCGAACCGTGGGACGATCACGCCGCCGTCGATTGGATCATCGCAATCATTTTCGTTATCTTCATTACGAATTTTTTTTTCTATTGTTATCAGATATTTTTGGATCTAAGGAATGTGAGACGGTTGAAACGTGAATCGGCCGCGGACGAATCGGCGAACCACGATCCCAAAGCGGTTTGGGTCGCTTGGTCGAAGCGCGTCCGCGCCGCGCTCGACCTCGAATTCGGCGCAAGCCATTCGGCTCGAACGACCGAGGAGATCGAAGCCGATCCCGCGATCACAACCGGATTCAGCGCCGAACGTCGCGATCGGCTGATCGCCTTTTTACGCGAAGCCGATCTCGCCAAATTCGCCGGCGAATCGATCGCTCTCGACGCCGAAAAGCTCTCGACCTGGGAAACCTGGGTCGTCGAGTTTTGTCGGAATTCGCAATCGCCGCCGCGCCCAAAAACACCAAAACCGAACCGAATCGATCCGCCAAAACTTGCGAAAGTATTTCCGTTATTTTAAATACTAATTATTCAACATTTAATTTGACTCGATCCGATCTCCGCGAACGCCGCGGATCGGC
>JAKBCQ010000089.1 GCA_021807585.1 Planctomycetota bacterium
GGCGAACGCTTTGACGACGCGGACTCCGCCGATGGCGTCGGCGAGGATGCTCGTCATATCGGACCAGACGCGTCCCGACCACTGGAAGCCGCGCCTTAACTTATCGCGCGCCAAAAACACCCGCCACGCGATGAGCGGCAACGGGACGAGAGTGGCCGCGGCGAGCAACGGGTCGAGCGCCGTCAAGACGACAGTCGTCCCTCCGATCAAGAGCAAATCGGATGAGAAATCGACGAGGTTCACCGAGAGGTAGCCGCAGATTCGATCGGTGTCGTTGGACACGCGTGCGATGAGATCTCCCGTGCGTTTGCCGCCGAAGTATTCAAGTGAAAGTTTTTGCAAGTGAGCGAAGACGGCGGATCGAGCGTCGGCGGCGATTCGCTCGCTCACCCACGCCATCACGTAGCCGCGCGCCCAGCTTAACAGCCACGCGAGGATCGCCGCGGCCGCGAGTCCAAAAAGATAAGGATATATTGTGGAAAAGGGAACGGGTTTGCCGTTTTGACGGGGTATGAGCACGCGATCGACGAGGGGCTCGGTGAGATAAGGGGGGACGAGGCCCGCGGCGGTCCCGGCGATGGTGAGCAAAAAGCCGAGGATGATCGCGCGCGCCCTCGGTTTGGCGAAGCGATTGAGCCTCCATAAGGAGCGAGCGGGATGAGACGTGGGGGCGCGATCGCGACAGGCGCAAGGATCGCCCGAGGGGGGGAGCGGGGCGCCGCACCGATCGCACGTTTGGGCTTCGGTTTCGTCGATTTTACCGGCGGCGAGGGTGCGATAAGCCGCGACGAATCGTCGCGCTTCGGATGCGCGGCGGAGGGTGTATCGGAACGAGTGGAGGAGTCCGTCGGCGCCGACGATATCGAGTCTGCCGATGCCTCCGCGATCGCTCGCTTCGAGCGCGACGACGGCGGTGATCGGCCAATCTTGGCGGTCGAGCGGAGTCCGGGAGTCTTTTCTCGCCGGCGACGAATCGAAGCGATTATGGCAAAGCACGCGTCGATTGGTGAGGAGAGCGATCGTCGATCCGAAGCGCAGGTTGTCGTCCAAATCGCCGTGGAACCGCGCGAGGATCGTTTCTCCCGGTTCGAGCGTGGGGTTTTCGGGATCGACGCGTCGTGATCGATCGTCGGCTTTCAACGAATAATTACCTTCTAGTGACGGATAAAGGGCGGCGATTCGGTCGGTTTCGGTCGATCGCGTCGGGGTCTCGCGGTTGGAGCGCGGCGACGCGGTGATTGAGTTTAGCCGATCGTCGCCGGTCGTGATATCCGATCCGGCGCACGCCGGGTAGGACGATCGGACGGGGCTGGGCCGGTATTCTCGCGACGAACGTCGCTGGAACGACCGGGGCGCGCCGGGTAGGACGATCGGACGAGGCTCGGCGAAACTCAAGCGAACGTGTCTTGATAAAATCTTCTTAAGCTTCCTGTTGCATTCGTCACAGCCGTGGGGAATAATAAGAAACCCAAAGAGTTTCGCTTGAAAGACTTGAACTCTTGTTAAACATTTCAATCGTATGCGACGGGCGATCCGCTCTGAAGACGGGTGTTTTTGGTCGTCGAAGGGGCGATCGAATTGCGCGACGGGGAGTGTGAATCGCGAACGATTATGGGAGTGATCGAGCGAGTTCTTAGGAGGCTCGCGGGGTATCTTTTGGAAAAAGAGCGGACGGTGAAAAAAATGATCCAACGGAGCGGAGAACGAAATCGTACATGGGGGTAGCCGATGGGTCGTCGGCGGTAACGCTCGTCTCAAGACGAATTCATGGACACGATCGTTCGATCCATTCGCGGGTGTTTCGTACAATAGTAGTGGCGACGTATTTCGGACGGCGCCTCGTCGCGGTGCGAGCGGCAAGCGAGCGAGCATCTGCCGCTGATTCTGGGTGTGGTATCGATCTGATCGGGGAGGCTTGGCGATTTTTGTGAAGACGCGGCATTGAGCGTGGAACATCGGAATGCGACGGCGGAACGGGAATCGACCTGGAATCGCGCGCGTCGCTGATCGTCGTGAGTTCGGCTTCGGTGGTTAATAGCGTCGTGCGTGAACGAATGAACGAGGCGTTCGGTCAATCCGGCGCCGCGGGTTCGTTTTCTTGTCGGACCTTTGATTTAGCGGGGGAATGGTGATGCGGATCCGAAGCGTCAAGGTGTTGCGGGGACCCAACTTGTGGGCGACGAAATATCCCGTGCTCGAGGCCGAGGTCGATCTCGGCGAGCTCAAGGACACGGCGTCGAGCGAGGCGCCCGGGTTCAACGAGCGGCTCACGGCGTGGCTGCCCACGATGATCGAACATCGTTGCAGCGAAGGGGTGCGAGGGGGGTTTTTCGAGCGGTTGCGCCGCGGGACGTACCTTGCTCACATTCTTGAACACGTGACGTTGGAACTGCAAACGCTCGCGGGAACCCCCGTCGGCTACGGCCGCACGCGTGAGACCGACGAAGACGGCGTATATCGCGTAGCGCTAGAATATGAGGAGGAGAAGATCGGTCTCGCGAGCCTGGAAACCGCTCGCGCTTTGTGCATGGCCGCGGTCGAGGGGAGCGAATTCGACGTCGCGGGTGCGATTCGCAAACTTGTCGAATTGAAAAATCAAGTGTGTCCCGGACCGAGCACGGCGGCGATTTTGAACGCGGCGCGGACGCGCGGAATTCCGATCCGACGATTGAACGATTACAGCCTGTATCAGCTCGGTCATGGGGTGAAGCAAAAGCGAATCCAGGCGTCGGAAACGAGTTCGACCTCGGCGATCGGCGAGCAGATCGCTCAAGACAAGCAGTTGACGCGTGGTTTGCTGCGCGAGGCGGGCGTTCCCGTATCGCAAGGGTGGACCGCCGATACGATCGAGGAGGCGTGGGAGATTCTCGAATATCTTCAAGCTCCCGTCGTCGTCAAGCCGCGGTACGGCAACCAGGGGCGCGGCGTCGCGGTTAACCTTTCCACGCGCAAGCAAGTGGAAGAAGCGTTTGCCGCCGCGAAGCTCGAAAGCAGTTACATCGTCGTCGAGCAATACGCTCCGGGCTTTGATCACCGCCTGCTCGTCGTCGACGGCAAATTGGTCGCCGCGGCGCTCCGCGAGCCGCCGCACGTTTTCGGCGACGGTCGATCGACGATCGCCGAACTCGTCGCGGCGATCAACACCGACCCGCGCCGCGTCGACGATCACGCGGGAGCTCTCAGCAAGATCCCCCTTGATGAAATCGCGATCGCGGTTTTATCTGAACAAGGTTTTACGTTGGAATCGATTCCTCCCGCTCGCAAACGGGTGTTGTTGCGTCGCAACGGTAATTTGAGCACGGGGGGAACCGCGACCGACGTCACCGATCTGGTTCACCCCGAGGTCGCGGCGATCGCGATCGACGCGGCGCGGGTTGTGGGGCTCGATGTCGCGGGGATCGACATCGTCGTCGAAGACATCAGTCAGCCGCTCGAGCCGCAGCGTGGCGTGATCGTTGAGGTGAATGCGGCGCCCGGTTTACGCATGCACATCGAGCCTTCGACGGGGACGCCTCGGCCCGTCGGCGAGGCGATCGTCGCGAGTCTCATCGCCGACGGCGACGGTCGGATTCCGATCGTCGGAGTGACGGGTACGAACGGGAAGACGACGACGACTCGGCTGATCGCGGCGATTCTGGGGCGCGACGGTTCGACGGTGGGGATGACGTGTTCGGATGGGATCATGATCGGCGATCGGCAGATCAGCCGAGGTGATTGCAGCGGCCCCGAAAGCGCCGGCTGGGTGCTGGCACATCCGCGGGTGGAACGCGCCGTGTTTGAGACGGCGCGGGGGGGAATTCTTCGCGCCGGGCTCGGCTTCGACCGTTGCGACGTCGCGGTGATGACGAACATCGGCGAAGCCGATCACCTCGGCTTGGCCGGTATCGAGACCGCCGAGCGAATGGCGTATCTCAAGCGAACGCTTGTCGACTCGGTCGCCAAGACGGGCGCCGCGGTGTTGAACGCGGCCGATCCGCTCGTGGCGCCGATGGCGCGGCATTGTCCGGGCGAGACGATCTACTTCGCGATCCGTTCGGATGAGCCCGTCGTCGTCGAACACCTTGCATGCGGCGGCAAAGCCGTTTTCGTCAAGGAAGGCGCGATCGTCCTGGCGCACGGCGAAAAGCGTGAAAGCCTGATCAATCTTGCACATATTCCCACGACTCGGGGGGGACGAATCGGCTTCCAGGTTGAGAACGTGCTCGCCGCGACTGCGGCGGCGTGGGCGATCGGCGTCGATCTCGATCACGTTCGCGCCGCGCTCGAGGCGTTCACGGGAGATCCCGAACAGGTTCCCGGCCGATTCAACGTCGTTCAGACCGAAGACGCGACGGTGATTCTAGATTATGTTCACAATATCTCGGCGATTGAGGCGTTAATTGAAACGCTCGACGCTTTCCCTCACGAGCGTCGCTCGGTGGTGTACACCGTCGCGGGGGATCGTCGCGATGAAGACATCATTGAACAGGCTCGGCTTCTCGGCGAGCACTTCGACGTCGTTTACACGTACGAGGGGGATTACAACCGGGGCCGGGCTTCTGGAGAGATCTTCGCGCTCATGCGTCAGGGGCTCGAACGCGCGTCGCGGGTTTCGGAGATGATCGAGATCGAAGGCGAGCGAGTCGTCGTCGAACGATCGCTCGCGGATCTTCGTCCGGGGGATCTGCTCGTCGTTCAGGTGGGTAAGGTGCGCGAGATCGTCGATTTCGTCCGCAAGGAGCTGGCGGCGCACCACGCCGATCTCGAACAACCGCCGATTCACGTGTCGCATGGGCCGCTCGGCAAATGCATCGTCGCTGTGCGTGATATCGAGGCGGGCGAATGCCTGTTGCAGGGCTGGGGTCGAAGCATCGAATACCGCACGCGGCATTCGATCCAGGTCGATCACGATCGGCACATCATCGTCGGTCCGCCGATCCAACTGATCAACCATTCGTGCGAACCGAACTGCGGCGTGCTGATCCGTCGCGACGAAGAATCGATGGAGATCCACGCCCGCGGGCCGATCGCCGCGGGGGAGGAGTTGACGATCGATTACGCGACATTTGAATATGATATTCAATTCATGCCCGGTGATTGTCTTTGCGGAACCCCCGGCTGTCGCAAACGGATCACGGGTTACAAAGACATGCCCCGCAAGGTCCGGCAGGCGTACGGCGAATACATCGCCGAATACCTGGTGGAACGCGAGGCCGTCGCCGCTTCGGTAAGCTGACCGGCTCGGCGGGCGCGCGTCGTCGTTGAAGTAAAAAAACGGGGAATGCTCACTTAACAAAGCGAGCATTCCCCGTGTTCTTTCAGCCTCTCGATAACGTTTGCATCGTTTATTTATGTTGTAAGATTTTCAAAATCCTATTTATTATGAATTATGAAGGATTCGGATGCGTGCGAAATCTCCTTTTGACGGGCGCTCGCGGGTCGTGTGAGGAGAGGGCGAAGCGTGGTTGCGATCATCACGCCTTGCAAGGTCGCGTCCGGGGGCGCGGGAGATACCCGCTCGGCGGCGATTCGTCTATAATACCGCGTCGTCACGGCGTGTTCGCCGAGGCGGGAACGAGGATGATCGTCAGGGAGGTTGATGCGACCGGTGATAGATTTACTGATTAAAACGCGCCGTGTCGCGGTGGCGCTCACTCTCGTTCTGTTGGCGGGGCTCTTGTACGCGGGGAAGAAGGTCGCGTACGAGCAATCGATCCAATCATTCTTCTCAGACGTCGATCCCGACATCGTCCGCTATCGCCGCGCGTCCGACCTATTTGGTAACGACAATTTTATATTTATATGTTATGAAGACAAGGACTTGTTGACTCCCGCGGGGATGGATCGCGTGCGTGAGCTGGCGCGGCGGACGGGACCGAAATCGATCGCGGGGATTCGCGACGTGCAGTCGATCGACGCGACGCCGACGTTTTGGCGGCTCGACGACGGGCTCCTGGCGCTCGAGAAGCTTCCCAAATTCCTCCGCGTCCGCGCCTTCGAGGCGCTCAAAAACCAGGTCCGAAAATCGGGGACGAGCGATTCGCTTTCGATCGGATCGGCGATCCGTTCCGCCGACGCCAAAACGCTTGAAGAGCTGAAAAAACGTATTGTTAAACATCCGTTATTAGAAGGAACTTTGATCGACGCGAAGGGAACGACGGTTTCGATCGTCGCGCGGCTCAAGAGCACCGAGGAGTTTGATATGAAGCGGACGGTCGCGACGATCCGCGACGTCGCGGATTCGTTCGCTCGAGAAGCGGGATTGTCGCGTCCGGCGATCGTCGGGCCCCCCGTGCTGCTCGCCGACGGCTTCGCGAACATCGAACGCGACGGTCGTCGGCTGGCGATGTTGGGGATGATTCTGATCGCGATCGTCACTTACACCGCGGTTCGGAGCGTATGGTGGGCCGTGGTTCCGCTGCTGGCGGGTTGGGTCGTTTGGCTCGCGACCGAAACAATCCTCGCGGTTTTGGGGCTCAAGCTTTCGCTCTCCGGCGGTCCGCTCGTGGCGCAAATCATCGTTTTGACGATGCCCGCGGCGAGCCACCTGGCGATTCACTTTCGCGACGACCTCCGCGGCGGCGGCTCCCGTGAAGCCGCGGCGCGATCCACGCTTGCCGCTGTACTGATCCCGATTATGTGGTGCGCCGTGACGGGAGCGATCGGCTACGGCGTGCTGCTGACCTCGAACCTCACCCCGATTCGCCAATTCGGCGCGATTTTAGGGGGATGCACGCTGATCGCGGCGCTCCTGACGATGGCGATCGCTCCGTTCGCAATGCTGCCGCCGTTTGCGCGCAAGGAAACGATCCCGATCTTCACCGACTCGATCGATTCGAAGCCGAATCGGATGAATCGCCTGATCGATTGGATCGATCGCGACGCGAATCGAATCGTGATCGGCGTGATCGCGATCGTCGTTCCCGTTTCGCTCGGCGTTTTTCGCCTCGAATATGAGTCCAATTATATTAACGTATTTAAGCAAAGTTCACGCGTGGTGCGTGATTATCGGTATGTCGAATCGAGGCTCGGGGGTATCGGCGTGTGCGTGGTCGTGGCGCCGCTGCCCGACGGGCTCAACGACGCGAGCGTTGCGCGTTTGAATGATTATGCGAAATCGCTTTTATCTTTAAATCAAACGGGATCGACGCGAATCGAACGGTCGATATCGAGCGCGACGTTGCTTGATCCCGAGGGGACGATTGCGCGCGAACCCGCCGCGGTTCGAGAGGCGGTGTATCGCGATAAGGTCGCGCTCATCGAGGCTTCGCCGCAGGCCGAATTATCGCTCGGATTTTGGAACCCGCGCGAGAGGCTCGCCCGCATCATGATTCGCGTTCCCGAACAACAGCCCGCGGGAGACAAGGAACGGACGTTCGGGATCGCGGTAAAGAGCGCGCGCGAACGATTCGGCGCCGAATCATTTTTAACAGGTCTTTCTTTTTTGATGACTCGGACGGCGCGAGGGGTCGTCGCGACTCAATGGTCGACGATGATCGCATCGATCGGCGGGATCCTTTTGATGCTGACCCTGGCGCTCCGCCGCGCCCGACTCGCGGCGCTCGCGCTGCTCCCGTCGTTGCTCGCGATCGTCCTTGTTCTTGGGCTGATGGGCTGGACGGGGATCAAGCTCGACATCGCGACGGCGCTCGTCGCGAGCGTGGCGCTCGGGCTTTCGGTCGACGACACGTTTCATTGCCTGTTGCAATTTCATCGTATGAAACAGACCGAATCCTTTTATGATAGCTTGCGATCGAGTTATCGCTCGACGGGGCCCGGCGTGTTACTTTCGAGTTCGGCGGT
>JAKBCQ010000090.1 GCA_021807585.1 Planctomycetota bacterium
ATCTCGATGGATCGTCTCAATAAATCAGATTATAAGTAAAAGAAATAATAATTCATTTATAAAGAATAAAAAGACGAACGCGGGCCGACGCGAATCGTCCCGCGTTCGTCTTTTGGGATTGGATCTCGGATTCAGAACAGTCCGGCGACGGAAAGCTCGGTCAATTCGTCGGCGGAGAGGTCGATGAATGAGATTCCGCGCAATTCGATGCCGGCCTGAATGCGATCGGCGATTTCAGCGAGTTCGGGGAGGTCGATTCGCTTCGCGAGCGCGCCCAGTTCGGCGGGTTCGAGATCGCCGAGCGAACGATCGAGCGCGAGCAACTCGAATTCGAGTTGGGCGATCGCGTGCGTGAGATCGGCGTGCGTCTCGGCGGAACCGCCGACGACCAAGGAATTTGGGCCGGTGGCGATTCGATTCGAATCGTCGAGGTTATCGAGCCCGAATCCGAGAATCGCGGCGTGAAGCCGGCGTTGCGCTTTTGGCATGGGAGTCGTCATCGCGAGGGATGCCCTTTCAGCGTGGGTTGGCGAAAGTCGTCGCGAGGCCGGTCGCGGGAATCGATCACCGATGCCGCCTCGCCCCGCGATTCTTATCGGCGGAACGAAGATCGCGATACAGCCCGACCGATCCGTTTCCCGCTCCTTGCGATCGCGCCGGCGGAATCCCTCTCACGATCCGCTCAAGCATTCCTTCGCGACCGCCCGCGCCGCTTTATACGCAAGTCGAACGGTAATCGCTCGCGCTTCCAACTGCTCTTCGCCGAACAGTCGACCTTCGCTATGAGGAAGGCCCGCCAAGGCGAGCGTTAACGGCATCAGATCGAGAAATTGCTGATATTTTTTTTGAATCTCGTTGCTCGCGGACGCTGTCGGTTCGGCCACGGCCGTTCTCCTTACAAGAGGGAATGAAAATCAAACCGTCGCACCGCGAAAAACGCTCCGCGGCTATCTCTTCGAAGCTAGCCCTCGGAAATCGCCACGACAAGAGACGAATCGAAATCGCGTCCTTACACCGAACCAGGCCGCGATGTGAGCGGGATTATCACGGTTCGAGAACGTCGCGATTTCGACGCGGAAATGGGGTTTTAGTATACCTTTGAGCGCCGACGGGACGCGTAACACCGAACCTTCCTTGATCGATCGAACGCGCTCGGGTTGCCCAAATGTGATTGTCGCGCTAAAATAGCCGTTGGATCGGGGAATTTCTCCACTTCGACTTCGCCTCGTCGAAAACCTCCCAATAACGTCATTCCGATCATTTTACGCGATGCAAGGGGTTCGGCCGCATGCGAAAACGCGGTAAATGGCTTAAACGAATCGCCCTTGCGCTGATGATCCTCGTCGGAGCGGGGGTGTTCGTCGTCCGTCAACTCGTCCCGGCGATCATCATCGGTCAGTTCGCGGCGTTTTACACGGGGAAGGTTTCGATCGCGTCGTGGTGGCTCCACGCCGAATCGGCGGGGATCGAGGGGCTCGTTCTCCACGAAGGCTCGGCCGCGGATTCGCGAGTCTGGCTCACGGTGAAAAAGATCGGCGTAGATATATCGATGCGTCGATTATTTCGGGGTCAAGTGATTCCCAAGCGTGTCGAGATCGATTCACCCGTGATCGATCTTCATCTCAATAAGGACGGCGGGCTTCTGACGCGCATCCCGCTCAATACCGCGGGGCCGAAATCGCAAGAAAAGCTTCCCAGGCTCGAGGTGAAGGAAGCGAAGCTGACGTTTCATCAAGCCGGCCGGCCTGCGATGACCGTCGAGCATATCGCCGCGACCGCGACACCCGAAGGAAAGACCGAAGTTAAACTCGCAGGGGGGGCGATCGACCCCAATTGGAGCGATTGGACGTTGATCGGTTCGACCGACGCGCGGTTCTCGAAGGGGAAGGTACATCTTTCGGGGAAGAACGTCGACGCGACACGTGAAAAAGTTCTTAGTATTCCCTATGCTCCCGCGTTTGCTTGGGCCTGCGTGATGCCGACGGGGAATCTCGACGTGATGCTCGATCTGGGTTGGGGACCGGATAAGACGGATCCCAAAGCGCTCGCGTTCGACGTCGCGGTTCAGGTGAAATTTGATCGATCGCACGTCGACGTCGAAGTGCTCGGATTCTCGGCGGATCAAGTGACGGGGCGTTTATTTTACTCCAATAAGATCGTCAAGCTCGAAAACGCCAAGGGGAAGGCGCTCGGGGGTGCGGTTTCGGTGCACGGAGCGATGGATTTTCGTGAGCTCATTGATACATACGATCTCGACTTGGCGGTGGAGGGAATCGACATCACTCGCGCTCCGAGGAAATGGAACATCCCGGCGACGGGGCTCTCGGGAACGCTCGCGGCCGCGTGCTCGCTCGATCTGGCGCTCGGCCCCGATTTCGCCGATCTCCGCGGAACAACCGCCAAAGGAACGATCCGCGACCCCAAACTTCAGGGAATCCCGATCGAATCGATCGCCTTTGCTCTCGACACCGGCAAACCCCCCGCCGATGAATCCATTAAACACACTTTTATAAATACGCTTAAATCTTTTTTGTCGCGAAATAATCGGTCGGCGTTAATTGATGCGTTTGTCGGTCCGCCGGCATTGGCGACGGTCGACGGGTTGATCGCGATCGATGCGAACGATCCTCCCTCCGACGTCGCGAAGTCGGCGAAGATCGAGGCTGCGAAACCCTCGGCGACGATCGAAGACGAATCGAAAAGCGGCGCAACGATCGATCCTTCGGATAAAACGCCCCAAAGCGTTCCACGAGCTCCCGCCGGATCGGCGATCGAAGCGAATCAAGCGGCGCCGCGGCCGGGCGACGCGTCAACAGCGACCGCGGGTTCGGTCGAGCCGCCGCACGCGAGCGGTTACGTCTTTCACGTGCCGAGTTCGATCGCGACACGGCTTAAGCTCGGGAAAATTGACGTTGAAATATCTCTCGATCCTTCGATGGCGAAGGTTCCGCTCGTCGGCAACCGCGATTTCCGGCAGTTGAAATTCCAGGGTCGAGCCGGGATTGATCTCACGAGGATCGCCGATATCGAGATCGGCGATCTCGCGGCGCGTTTCGGGCTTGAAGACGGAGTCGCGTCGATCGGTCGGGTCGTCGGTCGAGTGCTTGATCCGCCGGGGGGCGATCCCGGGGTCGATCGACCGCGGGCCAATGATGCGATTCCGGCGTCGGGTCCGCTTCCGCCGGGAACGTTTCGGGGATCGCTTAAGGCCGAGATCGACCCCGAGAACGATTTGATCGCCAAGCTCGAAACGAATCTTGTGCCGTTGGGAGATATTCTTGCGCGATTTCTTCCTGAACCGATTCCGATCTCGGCTCGGGTGACGATCGTCGCCGACGCTCGGGCGCCGATGGCGGCGCTCGGCGATCCGTCGCGCTGGACGATCGACGGCGTGACGTCGAGCCCGCGCTTCGTTTATCAGACGACCGAATTCGAAGGAGTCGAGAGCAAATGGTCGATAAAATCCGATCATGTTATTATTAATTATATTAAAGCAAATTTAAGAAATCAGCCTTTTTCGGCGGCGGGCGAGGCGGGCTTGTCGGGCGAGCGTCGATTCACGGCGAGCGTCGAGGCGAGCGAGTGGCCGATCGCCGATTTGATTGCGATGGCGGGGCGATCGACGACGACTCCCAAGTTCTCGGGTTCGGTCTCGGCGAAGACGAATGCGAGCGGCACGCTCAACCCCATGATTTATGCGCTCGACGGGACTGGGAAGGTTGATCGACTTGAGGTCGGCGGCGAGAAATTGGGGGATGTGAAAATCGACTGGAAGACGCGAAACGGCAAGATATCGGTGACGGCGGACGAGGCGGCGCTTTTCGGCGGCAAATTCGGCTTCGAAGCCCTCGTCCCTACGACGGCGACGGGAAACATCGACGGCAAAGCGGTTATCAAGAATGTAAATTTAGCGGATTTAGCGAATCGTTTATTCGACGGCGCGGTCGAGCTTGGCGGCGCGGCCGACGGCGATTTGACGTTTCATTTCGGACCGCTCGACGCCCCCGATCTCGCCAAGGCGCGGGGAGATCTCAATCTCACGGCGCCGGGACTGAAGATCGAGAACGTTTCGGTCGACCGATTTCGCGCGGCGCTCGACGTCAAGGATGGAAAAGTCAATTATACGTTGAAAGCGGTGAGCGGCGGCGGAACGATCGAGCTTTCGGGGGAAGCCCCGCTCGATCTCAAAAAGAAGCCGAAAGGAAGGGAGTTGATCGCCGCGACCAAGGCGCGGGTTCGCGACGTTCAGATTCAAGAGATCGGTCGGCAACTCGGCTACTTGAACGACGATACGAGATTGCGCGGCCTGGGCGATTTCGATCTTCATCTCGACGTCCCGGAGAACGATTCCAACCGGATCGCCGCCAAGGGATCGGCGCGGCTTCGATCGCTCATGCTTGAGCCTTATATGAATATCGGTGAAATTAAAGGCGTGATGGATTATACAGCCAAGCATTGGTCGTTGGCGCCGATTTCGGGGTCGGCGGTCGGCGGAGCGATCTCGGGTCGGGTCGTTTCGGACGTTCAAAAGGCGGGACCTCCGCTTGTTCGGTTCGACCTCAAGCTCGCCGATTTCGAGCTCAGAGAGGCGTTCGCCGCTGTTCCGCAGCTCTCGGCGCTGTTTCACGGCTCGGGAACGGCGCGGCTCAACGGCGAGTTCGTTCGCGACCTTGAGGCGACCGCTCAACTGTTCATTCCCAGGGCGACGTTTTACGGCTTGCCTTTAATGAACACACAAGCGAGTGCTACGATCGATTATTCGCCGATCGAGCGATCGGGCGAGGTTCGCGTCACCCAGTGGAAATCGAGGCTCGCGGGCGGGCACGTCGACGCGCGGATGCTTGCGCGGCTGGGGAATAATCATTCGTTCAACTTCGGCATGACGTTCAACCAGGTCGATCTGGAAACGATCACCCGCACGTTGCTCTCAAGCGGAACGACCGCGACGGGCAAACTGAACGGGGAGATACGCCTCGAAGGACCATCATTTGAGCATTTAAGTAAACTTCGAGGAAAAATTCTCGTCGATCTCGACGACGCTTCGCTGTTCAATCTTCCCGTATTGGGGGATGTCGCCAAGTTTCTGGGAATCGGCAAGGGGAGCGTGTTTCAGGACGGCGACCTCGCCGCGACGATCGCCGATAATCGCCTTTCGATCGACCGGTTCACGCTCGTCGGCAAGATCCTTCAGCTTCATTCTCGCGGGACGATCGATCGCAAAGGACATTTAAATCTCAAGGTCGTCGTCAATATGAGCGAATTGATCTCGGCGCCGGCGCAGCTTGTGATGGCGTTTCTTCCCTCGCGTCGCGGACCGGGTTATATACGCATGAGAGATTTTCTTTCTAATCAATTGATTAAACTTCGCGTGACGGGAACGATTCAATCGCCAAACGTCGCTCGCGATTCGTCGATCGAACTCGACGAGGATCAAACCGGATTCTTCGCCGATTTCCTTCGAGCGTCGCCGCAATAATTATAATATAAAAATAAATATTAAATAAGCTAGGTTCCCCGCCGTCTGCTTGTCGGCCGGCGGCTCGGTAATTGGGAGGGGGGCTCGGGCTCGTTTCGCGAACATTGCGAGTCGTGTAAGATAGCCGCGTATCTGACCTTCGAGACGTCGTACCCGATTGGGAGAGAACGTCATGTTATGCCGCTTTGGAATGCGAGTCCGCGTTTGGATTCGGCTTGCGACTTCGCGGTCGATCGGCGCTTTGATTGTTTTGCTCTTCGCGGCGAGCGTCGTTTTCGCCGACGATCCCGATTCGCCGGCGAAGATCACGACGGTCGCTCGGCAGCCTCTCGCGGCGCAGGCGCGGCGGCTGGTCGAGGCGCTCGATGTGCTGGGGAGTCCGCTTGAAGCCGCGACGAAATCAAAGCTCGACAAAGCGTTCGCCGAGCCCGACGACGCGCGGTCGATCGTGATGATTCAAGACGTTCTCGATCCATTGTGCCTTGTCGACGTCGAGATCAATCCCGAAAGTCGCGTCAAGGCGCGTCGAGGGCCGGCGCGTGCGTCTCTGATCAAACAGGGACGTCGTGTCTTCTTGGTGAAGGTTCGTAACGACGGCGGAGTGACCGCGAAGCTTAAGGCTTCGAGTCCGAACGCCGACCCGGTATATCGTCGCTCGTCGGGCTCTCCCGAGCCCGCGATGATTGTCAAACCCGAGGACGCGGCGGATCGTTGGCTCGATCTCGCGATGTTTGACGACCGTCCGCTCAACCCGACCCTTTCGGGGCTTTCGCTCGAATATCGAATCATCGAGATATCCAGTCGTGATCAAGGACATCGTGAAGCGAAGATTCGTTTCGACGTCGGCCAGGGGACGCAAGATCTGGGATTCCGCGGCGACGTCGACATTCTCTTTGAATGCGCGCCCGCGGTCGAAGTCGCTCTCGAAATCCTCGACGACGACGGCAAGCCGACGACCGCTTCGCTCGTCGTTCGCGACCCGCAAGGACGCGTTTATCCGTCCCAAGGTCGGAGGCTCGCTCCCGATTTTTTCTTTCATCCTCAAGTGTATCGCGCATCGGGAGAAACGCTCTCGCTTCCTCCCGGACGGTTCGAGGTCGAATTCACCCGCGGGCCCGAGTATCTGATTCAAAAACGAACGATTCATGTTCCCAACAAATCTAAGCATCATGAAACATTTCATTTGAAGCGATGGATTCATTTGGCCAAACTCGGCTGGTATTCGGGAGATCATCATGTGCACGCGGCGGGATGCGCTCATTACGAGAATCCGACGCGGGGAGTCAAACCCGAAGACATGATGAGGCACATTCTCGGCGAGGATCTCGACGTCGGCTGCGTTCTTAGTTGGGGGCCGTGCTGGTACGCTCAGAAGGCGTTCTTCGACGGTAAAGTGCATAAGCTTTCAACGCAGGATTATTTGATGCGATACGACGTCGAGGTTTCGGGATTTCCGTCGTCGCACGCGGGTCATCTCTGTTTATTGAGGTTGACCGAGGACGATTATCCGGGGACGACGCGGATCGAGGAATGGCCGAGTTGGGATCTCCCCGTGCTTAAATGGGGGAAATCGCAGGGGGGCGTCGTCGGCTTTTCGCATTCGGGTTGGGGGCTTCAAACCAAGAGCGAGGATCTCCCGAATTTCGAGATCCCGCCGTTCGACGGCATCGGCGCCAACGAATACATCGTCGACGTGACGCGCGACGCGGTCGATTTCATCTCGACGGTCGACACCCCGGCGCCCTGGGAGCTCAATATCTGGTATCATACGCTTAATTGTGGATATCGTACGAGAATCAGCGGCGAGACCGATTTCCCCTGCATTTACGGCGAGCGCGTGGGATTGGGGCGGGTTTACGTGAAGCTCGACGGGGGCGCGCTCGATTATGATCGTTGGGTCGCGGGGCTCAAGGCGGGGCGATCGTATGTGGGAGACGGCAAAAGCCATCTGATCGACTTCAAGGCGGGGGATCGCGAGCTTGGAGTCGGCGAAAGCGAATTGAAGATTGATAAACCTGGGCTTGTTCACGTGACTGCGCGAGCCGCGGCGCGACTCGACGCGGTCGCGACCGCGGAGGACGAGGCGATCCGGCGTCGACCTCTGCACGATAAACCGTATTGGGATCTCGAGCGCGCCCGGATTGGATCGACGCGCAAGGTTCCCGTCGAGTTGATCGTCGACGGTTTTCCCGCGGCGAAAACCGAGATCAAGGCCGATGGATCGATTCAAGAGATATCGTTCGACGTCAAGATCGATCGATCGAGCTGGGTTGCGCTACGGATTTATCCT
>JAKBCQ010000091.1 GCA_021807585.1 Planctomycetota bacterium
TCGATTTTTCAATTTTGATCGATCATAATCAAGAATGATTATTATTTATCCCCGCGGCGCGGAGCGAAGTTCGCGCTCGCGGATCGCGTGCGCGATCACGTCGACCAGAATCTTATCAAGATCGCGGGTCGGCTCGTAGCCGATCAATCGACGTATTTTCGTCAGATCGGGTACTCGTCTTTTCATGTCTTCAAATCCTTCGGTGTACGCCTCGCGATACGGCACCAGGCGGATCGGCGCGGTCGACCCCGTCGCGGCGCGGACGCGTTCGGCGAGTTCAAGAATCGTAACCTCTTGATCGTTGCCGATGTTGAAGACGTCGCCCCGCGCCCTGGGATGAACAATCAGTTGCACAAGAGCCGAAACGACATCGGCGACATGGCCGAAACAGCGGGTTTGCGTGCCGTCGCCGTAAACCGTGATCGGCTCCCCCGCGAGAGCCTGCTCGACAAATCGAGGAATTACCATGCCATAATGCCCCGTTTGCCGCGGCCCGACCGTGTTGAACAGCCGCGCCACGACGACGGGAAGCCTTGATTGATGCCAAAACGCGAGCGCCAGAAATTCGTCGACCGCCTTGGCGCACGCGTACGCCCAGCGGCGCGTCGTCGTCGGGCCGAGAACGCAATCGTCCCCCTCCGAAAACGGAACCTTGATCCCCTTACCATATACCTCACTTGTTGATGTAATTAAAATCGGCCGCCGATACCGCGCACAAGCACGCAGAACGACGTCCGTTCCATTGACGATCGTTTCGATCGTCTTGACGGGCTCTTCGACGACCAGCCGCACGCCGACGGCGCTCGCCAAATGAAAAACCGCGCCGCACTCCTGAACGCACGCCTCGACCACCCTGTGATCGATCACGCTCGCGACGCGAAGCTCGAACCGAGGATCCGATTCGAGCTCCGCGACGTTTTCATAGCGACCCGTACTCAGATCGTCGAGTGCGAGAACCGTATCTCCCTGTTCGAGCAAACGCTCGATCAAATGGCCGCCGATAAAGCCCGCACCGCCGGTCACCAAATAACGCATGAAATCAGCATCTCTCTCGACCATGTTCATGACGATGCGAATGCCGAACCGGATGAGGGTGCGGCGGAGGAGCGGGCTCCTCCATCGGCACGTTCCAGTACGCCTCGCTCAGGAACCGCGACCAGCTTTCGATCCGCGTCGTCGGACCCGAGTACATCGGCTTCCACGACGGTCGAAACGGCTTGCGACGCAGCGCCATGTTCGCCCGCTCGGGGGTTCGGTTCGCTTTCTTGGCGTTGCACGCGACACACGCGAGCACGCAGTTTTCCCATGTCGTCGTCCCGCCCAACGATCGAGGAACGACGTGATCGATCGTCAATTCCTCGCTCCCCGGCTGAACGCCGCAGTATTGGCATGTCGCATGATCACGCTTGAGAATGTTCCTTCGGCTGAACGTGACCGCCGCCTCACGGTAACGGTCGTACCGCGTCAGCGTGATCACTTCGGGCACGCGGAGGCGGAAAGTCACCGCGCGGATCATCGGCTCCCCTTCCCGGGGCTCGAGCCGTGCCCAATCGGACCACGAGTACAATCGGAAATCCTCGGGGTCGACCACTTTCGCCGTCTCGTTCCAAAGCATCGTCAGAGACCGCGCGACCGTGGCCACGTTGACCGGCTGCCAATTCCGGTTCAACACCAGCGTTGGGCGCTCTAGAACCGCCTGAGACATGCATCGCCTCCTGAGATCAGACCGGGTGAAAAGTCGTTGCGTCGTTTCACGGTGACTCGGGATTTCGGAACACGCGGGTGCGCGTGTCACTATTAAACCAAACATCCCACCCGTTTTGCCAACACCGAACGCGCGAAGATTTCAAGAAAAAGTCAGTCGTTTTCAATCCAACCCCCGTTTCTCGCAATCAACGACGTTCGGACAACCATTCGATCGACCGGGTTCAAACATTTTCAATGCACACCCGACGACACCGCCGACAACCCTTTACCCCTCGACGCTTCGTCGCCCACCAGCGCGATATCCCAACAAACATCAATCCTGCTTCGCACGTCGCAACCAACTTTCGGTTTGTCCCCCAGCCCTCCGGCGCCGTATAATGATTGTTGAACATCCCGCCCGCACGCCGATTGAGCGCTCGGACGCGACGATCACCGCACAAAACAGCAATCGTCGGTTCACGCCACAACCGATAAACCCCGCCGAACCGACCGAGATCGACCGAACCCGCCCCCGAATCCGACCCTGGAAACGCTTATGCCACGAAAGCCGTCGACCCGGAACCGAGTCGAATACCACGTGATGATCGTCGCAATCGTCGCGGCGGCGATCGCCGTTTCATCGGCGAGCGTACGCGTTTCCTTCGCCGCCGACGCCCCCTCCCCCGCCGTTTCGGCTAAGAGCGAAGCCGAATTCTTCGAGGCCCGCATCCGTCCCGTGTTGATCGCGAACTGCCTCTCGTGTCACGGCCCGGACAAGCAAAAAGCGGGGCTCCGCGTGGATTCGCGCGAGGCGATCTTAAAGGGAGGCGAAACCGGCCCCGCGGTCGTCCCCGGTAAACCAAAAGAAAGCCTGCTCGTCGACGCGGTTCACGGCCAGGGGGATCTCAAAATGCCCCCCAAAAAAACGCTCCCTCCGCAGGTCGTCGCCGATCTCGAACGCTGGATCGAATCCGGCGCGGTCTGGCCCAAAACCGTGGGCTCGGCGGCCGATCCCCGCGCCGAGGCCTGGAAACGGCATTGGGCGTTCCAAAAAATCGCCGACCCCACGCTTCCCGAAGTCAAAGATCGCGCCTGGCCTCGATCGTCGGTCGATCACTTCATCCTCGCCAAACTCGAGGAAAAAGGGCTCGCTCCGTCGCCCCAGGCCGACCGACTGACTCTGATCCGCCGCGCTTCGTTCGATCTGATCGGCCTGCCGCCGACCCCCGAGGACGTTCAAGCCTTCCAAAATGATCCCGCGCCCACGAACGAAGCCTTCGCCAAAATCGTCGATCGACTCCTCGCGTCGCCGCGGTACGGAGAACGCTGGGGACGTCATTGGCTCGACGTCGCTCGGTACGCCGACACCAAAGGATATGTGTTCCTCGACGAACTCGATTATCCGTGGGCGTATACTTATCGTGATTACGTGATTGAATCACTAAATAAAGACTTGCCGTACGATCAATTTCTACTCGAGCAGCTCGCCGCCGATAAAATCATCAAAGGGGACGATCGCAAACCGCTCCGCGCTCTCGGCTTCCTGACGGTGGGAAGTCGCTTTATGAACAACAATGAAGACATCCTCGACGATCGCGTCGACGCGACCACCCGCGGCTTGATGGGGCTGACGGTTTCGTGTGCTCGCTGTCATGATCATAAGTTTGATCCGATCCCGGCGAAAGATTATTACGCGCTCCGCGGAGTTTTCGCGAGCTGCTCCGAGCCGGTCGTTCCGCCGCTTTACGACAAGCCCCCCGCGACGCCCGAATACGCCGCTTACGAAAGCGAACTGACGAAACGCGAACGCGAACTCGCCGACTTCATCGATCAAAAACATGCGGAATTGATGGATTCAACGAAACTTCGCGTCGGCGAATATCTCCTCGCCGCGATCGAATCGCGCGGTCGACCCGATACGCGTGATTTTATGATCATTGCCGAGGGAAAAGAGTTGAACCCGAAGATGACGCGGCGCTGGCGCCGGCTGCTCGATCGCACGAGCAAGGGGTTTGATCCCGTCTTCGCTCCGCTGCATCGGCTCGCCGCGATCCCCCCCGCCGAGTTCGCCAAACAGGCCCCCGCCGCGATCGAGGCTTTGGCGCGCGAAACCGATCCCATTAAACGTGTTAATCCTTTGATTGTTGCGTCGCTCTCGCCGCCTTACCCCAAGACGTTCGCCGAATCGGTGCGGCGGATCGGCGCGGCGCTCCGCGGGAGTGAGCAAATCTGGCTCGATTACGAGCGTCGAGCCAAACTCAACGGAACGCCCGTTCAATCGCTTCCGGACCCCGAGCACGAGCGCTTGAGGCTCGTTTTTCACCAGCCGAACGGCCCGCTCGATATCCCCGTCAACCGCGAAGGTGATCTCGATTTCATCGCCGATCGACCTTCGCAGGATCGGCTCAAAAAGCTCAAAGACGCCGTTCAAACCTGGAGGGTGAAAGGAAAGGGAGCGCCGCCGCGAGCGATGACGGTCGAGGATCAGCCGAATCCCGTCGATCCGCGCGTCTTCATCCGCGGCAATCCGGGCAATCTCGGCGAACCCACCCCCCGTCGCTTTCTTGAAGCGTTAAGCGGCGCCGACCGTATGCCTTATCATGAAGGATCGGGAAGGCTCGAACTCGCCCGCGACATCGCCTCCAAAAACAACCCGCTCACCGCTCGCGTCTTTGTCAATCGCGTGTGGATGTGGCACATGGGCAATCCGCTCGTCTCGACCCCGGGAGATTTCGGCCTCCGGAGCGATCCGCCCACCCACCCCGAACTGCTCGATCACCTCGCCGCCGCTTTCATCGAAGGAGGCTGGTCGATCAAGACGCTGCACCGAAGAATCATGCTTTCGTCAACATATCAACAAGCAAGCAGCGATCGCTCCGAATGCCGCGCGGTCGATCCCGAGAACTCGCTTTGGTGGCGGGCCGAGCGTCGTTCGCTCGATTTCGAGGCGGCCCGCGACGCGATTCTGACGGTCTCGGGAGGACTCGACGCCGCGATCGGCGGGCCGTCGTTCCCCGATCTCGCCGATCCCGGTTCGACCCGCCGAACGATGTACGCGCGGATCGATCGGCTCAACCTGCCCGGGATCTTCCGCGCGTTCGACTTCCCAACCCCCGATGCGACGAACCCCAAACGAGACGTCACCTCGGTCCCTCCCCAGGCTCTCTTTTATATGAATCATCCCTGGGTGATGAACGCCGCGGCGAAAACGCTGAAACGCCCCGAGATCGTCGCGACGAAATCGCTCGACGAACGCGTCGACGCGATTTATCGCCTTTGCTTCGGTCGAACCGCCGCGGCCGACGAACGCTCGCTCGCGAACGAATACCTCAAAGGCGCGGCGAGCGACGGGATCGAATGGAAACGCTATGTTCAGGCTCTTCTTATGAGCAATGAATTTTATTTTGTCGATTAAAGAGGCGCGGCGGAGCGGGTGCGAGGCCGGAACATTTAGGGAGAACGAACGATGTCTTATCATCGAGAGCGAATCGAAGACGCCTTTCTGACGCGCCGCGAGTTGCTGACCCGCGCCGGGATGGGAATGGGAATGATCGGCCTGGCGGGTTTAACCGCCGAATCGGGTTCAATCGCGCGGGGAGCGACGACCGATTTGCATCCGCTCGCCCCGAAATCGCCCCACTTTCCCGCCAAAGCGAAGCAGGTCGTGCATCTATTTATGAACGGCGGACCGTCGCACGTCGATACGTTCGACCCCAAACCGATGCTCGCCAAATATCACGGCAAACCGCTCCCGAGCCCGAATCTGCGAACCGAGCGAAAGACGGGACACGCTCTCGGTTCGCCTTATCCGTTTCAGAAATACGGTCAAAGCGGTATTGAAGTGAGCGATCTTTTCGCCAAGACCGCGCAATGCGTCGACGACATGTGCGTGATTCGATCGATGTACGCCGACGTTCCCAATCATGAACCTTCACTGATGTTGATGAACTGCGGCGAAAGCAGGCTCCCCAGGCCCAGCATGGGCGCCTGGGTCACTTACGGCCTCGGTTCCGAAAATCAAAACCTCCCCGGATTCATCGCGATGTGTCCCGGCGGCTACCCGATCGTCGCCACCCAGAACTGGCGGTCGGCGTTCCTCCCGGGAGCATACCAGGGAACTTATGTCGATACAAAACATACAGATATTCGCAAATTGATCGAAAACATCCGCAACGACGCGATCCCCGCTTCGGATCAACGCAAACAGCTCGATTTATTGCGCAGGCTCAACGAACTGCACGCCGAGAAGCGAAGCCGCGACGGCAAGCTCGAATCCCGCATCCAGACATTCGAGCTCGCTTACCGAATGCAGTTCGAGGCGAGCGACGCGTTCGACATTGCGCAGGAGCCCGCCAAGATTCGCGAGCTCTACGGCGACGGGATTCACGGTCGCCAGCTCTTGATCACTCGCAGGCTTCTCGAACGCGGCGTTCGCTTTATCCAGGTTTGGAGCGGCGAAGGACAACCGTGGGATAATCATGACAACATCAAGAACGCCCACCGTGATCTCGCGGCCAAATGGGACGCGCCGATCGCCGCGTTTCTGAAGGATTTGAAACAACGCGGCATGCTCGAAAGCACGCTCGTGATGTGGGGAGGAGAGTTCGGCCGCACCCCCGTCGCCGAATTCCCTCAATTGAACGGTCGCGATCACAATCATTACGGTTTTTCGATGTGGCTCGCGGGAGGAGGAGTCAAAGGCGGACATGTTCACGGAGCGACCGACGAATTCGGCTTCGCCGCGGTCGAAGACAAAATCCACGTACACGACCTCCACGCGACGATCCTCCGTCTCCTCGGCTTCGACCACGAAAAGCTGACATACCGTTACGCCGGTCGCGATTTTCGCCTCACCGACGTCCACGGCAAAGTTGTTCAATCGATTATTGCCTGATCCTTACCGCGGCCGATTCGCCGACGATCGATTCGTTCCGCGAACCGCCCGACAAGCCCGTGGTTGATTCGTCGTCATCAACCGACAGGCGTTGGATCGAACCTCCCCCAACGTAACCGCGTCCACTCATAAGGTATCGATCGGCCGCGATCGCACCCAAAAGGCGAGGTCTCCTCAATTATCCCAGACTCCCTCGCTTTCGGGTGAAAAACCCGGACTTGAAATGAAGGCGATACGCGGCCATGATGTGATCCATGCGGCTCTAGCTCAGTGGTAGAGCAGGGGACTCATCGAGCGTGCAAAACGCTCCGGTGGCGCCGGAGGGCGACCTCCGAACGCGATCCGGGTGAATTGCGGGAAACCTAAACCTCTTTGATCGTGAATCAAATCGCGATCGACGAGGCACGGCGATCCGCAGCCAAGCCTGGTCGGGCTTAGGTGACCAGGTGGGTTCAGAGACTAGCGGGGTGAGTCCCAACAATAACCCCCGCCGACGAGCGCCCGGCCTCCACGCGAAGCGGGGAGGGTGAGATAGTCCAAGCCTCGCGGAAACGCGAGGGCACTTGAATCCCTTGGTTGCAGGTTCGATTCCTGCGAGCCGCACTGACGATATCCATTCGTGTTACATAAAGAGATCCATAACACGCCATCATCTCAACAATCGACCTCCGACGGCGGAGGTCGAACGCCGTCCCCCCCTGCCCTCTTCGCCGCGGCGACGACCGCGTCGCTTTGCCTCGTCCACGCGACGCTCATTTTCCTGGGGATGGGGGGGATTTCGGGAATCCTCGGCCCCAACCCGATCGCCCGCGACGATCACCCCCTTTACTTTCATAGCGCCAGGGTCACTCGATCGTTCCTGGCGCGATCGGCGACGACCGCGGGTTACGATCCTTCGTTCATGTCGGGCTACGCCAAGAGCGTCGTCTACCAGACGTCGTCGACCCTCCCCGAAGTCGCGGTCGCGCTCTTCGGCGGAAACAATCCGATCGTCGCTTATAAAGTGTACGTGTTTGTTTTCGCGGCGATACTCCCCTGCCTGGTCGCGATCGCCGCGGCGATCGCGGGGTCGGGGGCGATCGGTTCGCTTACCTCGGCGTGCCTGTTCCTCGTTTATCTCTGGACCGATTTCCCGATCAATTACGCCGCGTTCGGCATGATCCC
>JAKBCQ010000092.1 GCA_021807585.1 Planctomycetota bacterium
TCCCAGTATTTGTCTGAACGCACTAAAACTGAACCGAATTCCAAACCAACGCGAACATAAACGACTTTTTCAACGGAAAGCACAAACATCATGAATGCCGCACAATCCAGCGAGAGCGCCGCTGCGCACAATCCTCAGTCGTCGAACGATTCGCAATTCGATTCGCAATACGATTCGCAATGCGAATCCTCTGATGAGCGAGCCGCTCGTCGAACCGCGCTCGAATACGAAATTCGCTCGACCGATCCCGTCATCGAAGGTCACGAAACACACGAAGATTGGCTTGCGCACCGCGAGACCGTCGTCAACGAGCTTTGCCCCGTCGGGGCTCTTGAAACCGCGTACGCCCGGCAGGCCGCGAGCTATTTGTGGCGGCTCGATCGCGTGATCCGCTACGAAGTCACCGCGACGCAATTCGACCTTGAAGACGTGATCAAGGAGTTCATCGTCTCGCTCAATCATCCCGATCTTCCTCGCGACCGATCCGAGGCGGTGACGATCGAAAAGGTTCGAAAGGAGCTCCGCGATTATCTCGACGAATTTCAACGATCGGGAGCGAAGGCGGCGAAGCTTCCCGAGTTGAAAGACGGTTTGGATCGGGTTCGCAAGGAAGTCAACCGCGTGAGGGAACGTCGTATCTTGCCCGATCAGCCGACGGTTCAAACGATCATCAAGTATGAATCGCATTTGAAACGGTGTCTGGCGGGGACGATGACCGAATTGCGGCGGTTGCAAAAGGAACGGCGGCAGGGATTGCGCAAGGTTGTCGAGGGATTCACCGATCGTCGTGTTGAGGACATCGGCGGGAAGGCTATTGATGACACCGGCGGGAAGCCCGTTCTCGCCGATCTCACCGCTCCCGAGCCGAGCAACGAGACAATTCATGAGCATGAGGTTGAGGACAAAGGAGGGTCGCCCGTTCTCGCCGATATGACCGCGCCCGATCCGAGCAACGAGACAATTCATGAGCATACAGTGGAAGATTCAGTCGGCTCGCCCGAGCCGGCCGATTTGATGAATCCCAAGAATGCTGATCAGACCGAGGTTCAATCACCGGTGCGGATCGAATCGGTCGATCAACCGATCGCAAAACCGACGTCGAATGATTATCTCATCAGCGAGGCGACGCCGAATGGAATCGTGAGGCGCCAGAAGAACGCATCGGGGGTGCTGATCACGATGTTCCCCAAAACCCATTATTCGGCCGTTCCGAACGTGATCGTTCGCGGCGGTCCGATCGCGCATGAAACATAATTTCATTCAAGGGAATCATTGATCGGTGAATGAATCCGTCCAAGACATCCAACAACCGCCGTTGAGTCGGCCGTAGCGACTCGCCGGACGCGATCCGCCATGAGAATGGACGGTTTCATAAAACGAACACGCTCGACCGTCGATCGTGCCGATGAATGCCGATGAACATGGGGGTCGAAACGCGCGGGTCGGCGTGGATCGACCGTGATGATCCTCCCACCCCCGTGACGCGAGGCTTCAAGGGTTCGAACCGCATCGACCGCGCGGTGCTTCGTCACTCCGCTTGAACCCCTAAATCGGCGATTGGAGGCCGATTCTGGATCAATATGGCGTGATCGGCGAACTTGAGTGGAATTTTTACAAAAGATCGGGGCTTGACTTGGACACTTGGTTTGTAGGACATTCACAAAACCGACTCGGAATCATCGCGCGGCGATTCGGGCGGGAAATAGAGCGATTAGGAAAGCTGGAACAGAAGCAACGGCGTTGTCAAGCCCCTATCGGTTGAATCGACGGAATTGAACGGCGGCGGGTCGCGGGGGGTCAAGTCGATGCGTAAGGGTTGATTTTGCTAAGGTTTAGGAACGGGGATGAGGATGAAACAAAGGTCGATCGCGATTTGACCCCGGTCGTGCGGGAGCTATAATTTTGACGTACCAAGCTGCGGAGAAGTTACGATTCATGGCGGAATTCACGAGGTTTTCCTCGCGTCCCGGATCTCCGCTAGTGCGTCTTGATTGGTTCCCGGGCCTGAGACTGTGCTTGCGTTCAGGAGCTCCCGGTGCCTCGGCAATCCGATACGATTCTCGCCGCGATTAAACGGGCCGTCGATATTGTCGCGTTGGTCGGCGATTATTTGCCGCTTCATCGTCACGGATCGAAGGTCAAGGCGTTGTGCCCGTTTCATGACGATCACAAGCCCTCCCTTGAATTGAACCCTGATCGGCAATCGTATAAGTGCTGGAGTTGCGGCGCGGGGGGGGACGTTTTCGATTTCGTCCAAGAGTACGAACGGGTCGATTTTCCCGAGGCGGTGCGGATGCTTGCGGAACGGGCGGGGATCACGCTTGAGCAGACTTCGACCGAGGGCTCGGCGTCCGCGTCGGGGTCTGCGCCGAAGGCCGAGCTTCTCGATACGCTCGCGTGGGCCGAGCGATCCTACGCCGAGGCGCTCGCCGAACGTCCCGAGGCCGCCGAAGCGCGTGATTATTTATCGAAGCGAAACATAAGCGGTGCGAGTATCGCTCGGTTCAAGCTCGGCTACGCCCCCGACTCGCGCGGCTGGTTGATCGACCGCGCCAAACGTAAAGGACGATCGACGCTCTTGCTCGAACGCGCCGGGCTTTTATTGCCGAGCGACCGGCCCGACGCGCCGCCGCGAGAACGATTCCACGGCAGGCTGATTTTTCCGATCCACGACCCGCGCGGCAGGGTGCTCGGCTTTGGCGGTCGCGTGTTACCCTCGGTCGAGGAACGGCTCGCGGCGACGGGAGCGGGAATCGCCAAATACGTGAACTCGCCCGAAACGCCGCTGTTCCAGAAGCGGCGTCTATTGTACGGCGCCGATCTGGCGCGCGAAGGGGCGCGGCGCGAGGGTTTCATCGCGGTCGTCGAAGGGTATACCGACGTCATCATGGCGCATCAGTTGGGCGCTTCGAACGTCGTCGGCACGATGGGAACGGCTCTCGGCGACGATCACGTGACGGCGTTGCGACGGCTCGCCGATCGTGTCGTCCTTGTCTTCGACGGCGACGCCGCGGGACAAGCCGCGGCCGACCGCTCGCTCGAGATCTTCCTCGGCCACGAGGTCGACGTCCGCGTCCTCACGCTCCCCGCGGGGTTCGATCCGTGCGATTTCCTCATCGAGGCCGGAGTCGAGGCCTTCCAAGACATGGCGCGACACGCCGCGGATCCGCTTACGTTCGTCGTTGATCGCGTTTCGTATCGGTACGATTTGAGTTCGATCGAGCAATCGCGGGTCGCGGCCGAAACGGTGTTGGCCACGCTTTCCAAGCTTCCCCGCACAAGTCGCGCGGGGCTTGATATCAAGCTGGCGAAGGCGCTTGATACGCTTGCGATTCGCCTTCACGTTCCGGTGGAATCATTGCATCGGAGGCTTGCCGAGCTTCGACGCGAGGCGGCGCGGGTCGCGGTTTCACGTGCTCGAGGCGATGCGGCACGACGCGACGCGCTCGCTCCCGCGGCGACGATCGAAGGATCGACGTCGAATCCCGATTCGAGCCCGACGGCGAAGTCGATCGGGAACGCGGACGGCTCGGGAGACGTTTTCGCCGCGGCGCGACCGAAAATACGACCGGCCGAGCTCGATCCGATCGATCGCGAGATCGTTCAGATGGCGCTCGATTATCCCGAATCGGTTGCGGGGTTGATCTCGCGGGTCACGGTGGAATCGCTGCGCGATCCCGCGACTCGGGCGATCCTTCAAGCGAGTTACGACCTCTACGCGGAGGGGGTTGAGCCCGCGTTCGAGGCGGTGATCGTTCGGCTTGAACAACCCGAGGTGCGGTCGCTCGCCGCGGATCTGGTTTCACCGATCGACCCCGTACCGATGCCCGATCGCGTTCGTCCCGCGGATCCCGCGGATCGGCTCGCCGGGGTGCTGGTGCGTTACTCCGAACGGCTGCGGCAGGAACGGATCCACGAGGTGCTCGCGGCGCGGGCCGAAATCGACCGGGAGGCCGAGCCCGAATTGTATCGTGCACTTACTGAAGAATATCTCGGTCTTTTACATCACAAGCTCGATTTACGCTAATCGAACGCGTCTTCATTTTGACGATTGTCGCGAGGGAGGTTTTGGTTCGATGGAAAAAATGGACGAAGGACTAAAAACGCTGATCGATCTGGGCAAGAAGCGCGGCTTCTTGACCTTCGACCAGGTCAACGACGTCCTACCCGACGACGCCGGCAGTCCCGAACGGATTCACGGACTGCTCGAATCCCTCGACGAATTGGGGATCGAGTTGATCAACGAGGACGAGGCCGAGGCGCGGCTTCTCTCCACGGGTGATCTCGACGACGAACCCGAAAGCCTGATCGACGAGGCCGAGGAGGAGCTCGAGATCACACCCGAGGACATCGAGGAGATCTCCCGCCGGATCGACGATCCCGTTCGGATGTACCTGACGCAGATGGGGGAAATCCCGCTGCTGACGCGCGATCAGGAGATTAACCTCGCGAAGAAGATCGAGATCACCCGCAAGCGGTTCCGGCGCAAGGTACTTGAATGCGATTATGCGCTCCGGCTCGTCGTCGAGGTTCTCAAAAAGGTAAACAACGGCGAACTTCCGTTCGACCGTACGATCAAGGTATCGGTCACCGAGAATCTTGAAAAAGAACAGATCCTCAGCCGGATGCCGGCGAACTTGTCAACGTTGGAACATTTACTTGAATGTAACCAACGGGACTTTCGTTCGTATTTAAAAGGCAAGGGGGATCAAGAGCTGCGGCGGCGGTTGCGGCGCGACCTGAAGAAGCGTCGCGCCAAGGCGGTGACTCTCGTCGAGGAGCTTTCGATTCGGACGCAGAAGGTTCAGCCGCTGATGAAGCGGCTCGAGCAGGTTGCGGCGCGGATGCGGGAGATCGTCGATCAGCTCGACGAATGCCGGTCGGGTCGAATCGGCAAGGAGGACAAATCGAACCTCGAGAAGGAATTGCGCGATTTGATGCTGATGTCGCAGGAAACGCCCGAAAGCCTCGCCCGCCGCGCCGACGAGATGAACGCTCGTTATCGTGAATATGAACAAGCGAAACGCGATTTATCGGGGGGCAACCTTCGATTGGTCGTTTCGATCGCCAAGAAATACCGCAACCGCGGTCTTTCGTTCCTCGACCTGATCCAGGAGGGGAACACGGGGCTGATGCGGGCGGTCGACAAATACGAATACCGCCGCGGCTTCAAGTTCAGCACGTACGCGACGTGGTGGATCCGCCAGGCGATCACCCGCGCGATCGCGGATCAGGCCCGCACGATTCGTATTCCTGTTCATATGATTGAAACGATGTCGAAGTTGCGGAACGTCTCGAAGAAGTTGCTGCAGGAAAAGGGGCGCGAGCCGACGATCGAGGAAACCGCGAAGGCGGCGAACATCTCGATCGAGGAGACGCGGCGGGTGATGAAGATCTCGCGGCATCCGATCTCGCTCGATCGTCCCGTCGGCGAGAGCGAGGACAGCTACTTCGGCGACTTCATCGAAGACGAGGCCGCCGAGAGCCCGATCAACGCCGCGACGCAAGAGATGCTCAAAGATAAGATTGAGCAAGTTCTTAAAACTCTTACGTATCGCGAGCGCGAGATCATCAAGCTGAGATACGGCCTGGGAGACGGTTACACATACACGCTTGAAGAAGTGGGACGAATCTTCAAGGTGACGCGTGAACGCGTCCGCCAGATCGAGGCCAAGGCCGTCCGGAAACTGCAACATCCGGTGAGAAGCCGACAGCTTGAAGGCTTCCTGGAAACGACCGTCTGACCGAACCACACGCCGGCCGCTCACAAGAGCGACCGGCGTTTTTTGTCGGCCACTCGGCCGTTCCGAACGATCGGTCGAAGAATCGGCGCAACGACGGAAAACCGAGCCCCGTGAACGACTCGAACGAACCTGAACGAACGAACCTGATCGAACGAACCTATCACGCGACGACCGGCCTAACCGCCGCGAACCCATGGGAGCCGATTGACCGATGTCCGTGACCGCCGACAACCTCCGCGATCTCCACGAGTTGCACCGCCGCGCCCGCGCGCTCCGCGATAAACTCACGTCCGACCCCAAAACGCTCTCAACCCGCAGGACGATCCTCGACACTCGTCGCGGCGCGGTCGATACGGCGCGGAAGGCGCTTCAGGAGGAACGAGCCCGCGCCAAAAATCGCGAATCGCTCGTCCAATCGCAACAAGCCCGCATCGAAGATTTCAAAGCCAAACTCAATCAGGTGAAAAAAAATGAGGAGTACAAGGCGATCCAGAACCAGATCGCCCACGACAAAGCCGCGGTCGCCAAGCTCGAAGACGAGCTGCTCGAAACATATGCTCAAATCGAAAAGCATACCGCCGAACTCGCGGCGCTCGAAGGGGACGTGAAGACCTTCGATCTCGAACTCGGCGAGATCCAGAAACGGATCGATGCGCAATCAAGTGATCTTGCGTCGAAGCTCGCCGAGCTTGAAACCGCGATCGTCGAGGCCGAGAACATCATCCCCGTCGCCGAGCGCGATCGTTATCGTCGCGTCGTCAAGCATCGCGGCGCCGACGCGCTCGCCGCAGTCGAAGGGGGCGCGTGCTCGGGCTGCTTCGTCTCGGTGACGGGTCAAATGATGAACGAATTAATCAACGTGGACGCGATGGTGTTTTGCAACACGTGCGGCCGCGTCTTGTATCTCGCCGAGGAGGCCGAGTCCGCGACCAAGCGTCGTTGATCCCGATCGAATCGCGTCCAGCGTCACTGATCCAATCCAAATCCTCGCTCCCGCGGCGCGGCTCGTTCGTCGCGATTCTCATTTCAGTGAGGATTGCCACGAATCCGCGTTGTCGCTCGGCGACGATCCCTGTCTAATGAGTCGTCGGTCGCCCGATCGGCCGCGGGAATAGCGGCGGCACGACCGAGCGCGATGATAACCTCGCCCCATTTCCAGGCTTCGGAACGAGCACGATGACCGGACTGAACCTCGAAGCGTTCCTCGGTTTGCTCAGGGCCGACCTCGGCGCCTGGATGAGCTTCGCCGCCATCGTGCTGATCCTCGCGATCATGACCTGGACGAGTTGGGGTTCGCACAAGGCGCTGCGCAAGTGCTTGGTGCTGTCGATCGTGGCGCACATCGGCCTCGTCCTCTACGGCGGAACGATCCCCCTCATCCGCCACGCGGGTGATCTGGGGATCGACCGATCCGATCAACCCGATCGCTCTGAACGGATCAAACGGATCGACCTCGTCGTCGAATCCGACCGCTTGGGCTCTCCCGGGACCGAATCCGCCAACGGACGTCGTCGAGGCAAGCCCGCGGCGTGGGATCAACCGGGCGCCCCTCCCGTCGCGATCGATCGCTCGGCGCGAGCCCCCCAAACGGGCCTCGGCGAGCCCCCTCCCGAACCGATACGATCCCCCGTCGCGATCGCTTCGATCGCCCCCGCCGCCGCGGCGCCCGAGATCGCGACGGCGGCGAACTCGGTCGGGATCCCCGAACGCCGCATCGAAGCCGCTTCGCCCCCGCCCGCCGACGTCGCCCCGGGTCGCGACGACGACATCATTGTGCAACCACTCAAGAGATTGAACATAAAAGAACAGGTTGTCGCCGCGACTCCCGACGTTCGGTTGCGACCGCCGCGATCCAGGGGGGCCGAGCCCGCGAATCTTGCCGAACGGAGAGTCGGCGCCGCCGGCGCGATCGCTTTACCCTCGGCGTCGATCGATCCCGTCGTCTCGGCGACAAAAAGCGCGTTGAAACTCGCC
>JAKBCQ010000093.1 GCA_021807585.1 Planctomycetota bacterium
TTTACCCAGATCGTCCGCTGCGCAATACGCCGCGACCCCCTGCGAAACCTTGGCGAGCTCCTCGACGAAATTGACGAGACCAAGATAAAAATAATCTTCGATGAGCGCGAAGCTCGATACGCGAATTCCGGCCGCGGCGCATCGCCGCGCCTCGGCGAGAGTCGCCCGCGCCGTCTTGTTCGAAGGCGGATACATCAAGACAAGCTCGCGCCCCTCGATGTGCGCCGTCGGCTCGCCGTCGGTGATGATGATGATTTGCTTATTCGCCGCGTGAACCCTCCCCAACAGGCTGCGGGCGAGCTTAAGACCCGCGTCGATGTTGGTGAAATGCTGCGGAACCCGCTTCGGAAGAGCGTCGAGATCAAACCTCAATAAGATCCGACTGTCGTACATGCTCACGGGCTTGGGCGCCGAATTGATCAAATCTCGCTCGGTCATCACATTCGCAAAACTGTAAAACCCCACCATCTGAATCGAATCTTGCGGATACTGAGCACGCACCATCGCCTGAAGCGCAAGCGCAACCTTTTTGGTTTGAGCATACTTGCCGAATCGACTCATCGACCCGCTCATATCGATCAACACGACCGTCGCGCACCGGCTTTGATACTCGGTCTCGTGAACCACGTAATCGTCGAGCTTGAGCTTGATCGGAGTCCCGCCCCCTTGACGAATCATCGCGTTCTTGAGCGTTTCATGCATGTTCAGGTTCGAAAGCGAATCGCCGAAAACATACGGTCTCGATTCGTCGAGCCGGATCGCCCCCGTCCCCTTTTGGCCCGTGTCGTGCTTGCCGATCGAATCGGTCCGAAACGTCTGAAACATCTCGGTGAGCGCACGCTCCTGAATCCGCCGCGCACCCCTCGGAGAAACCGCCCACTTCCCCTCGGTATCGCGCTCGATCAGCCCCGCCTTCTGCAATTGCTCAAGAATCTCGGGCATGTCGGTCTCGTCGAATTGATCGAGATCGCGCAGCACCTGATCGCCGTAATGAAGCATGTATTCCGACAATTGATCGAACGCGGCGTCGGTCGATTGCGGCTGAAACGCCTGCGATCCGTCCCATTTACTATATTCAAAAATCGCCATGATTCACTCTTTCTTTAGGTTATACGCGATAGCGATCAAAATAATCAACGCTTGTAAGAAGAAACTCCGTGCTTCACATTCTTATTCAATTTGTTATGCGTATGCAGCCCCTCCAGGATGAACTCCGCGGCGCTCGCGTGGAGCGCGGGCCTCGCGGCGGGTTCGACGACTTCGGGCGAAATCTTCTTCGCCAACTCCTCGGCCTTTTTGAGCAATCCGGGAACCTTCTCGACGCGTTTGAGCAGCTCCGCCGCGGGAATCGTATCGCCGATCTCGATCGCCAAACCCGATTCGAACGCCTCGACCGCCGAACGAAATTCGCGTGCGTCGCAATATTGTGTGAAAACATTTTTGACCGCCTCGGCGACGATTCGCTCGACGAGTTTGTCCTCCTGTCCTTCGTCCTCGGCCATAACGAGCTCGATCTTACCGCGCGAGCTCGCCGACATGTGCGCCATGTCCGACACCCGGGGCACGATCCACGACTCGCCGTTCTGAATCGCCCGCCGCTCGGCGTTCGAGACGACGTTCTCCAAATTGGCGATCGACATCCGCACCGAAACCCCCGACTGCTGATTGACGTGCGGCGACGTACGAGCCAGCCGCGACGTCTCCTCGACGACCTCTTTCACATAGGCTGGTATCGCGATCCGACCGCCGTCGCGTTCGAGCCACGCGTTTTGATCGTTGATTTTCACGCCGAGCTCGCGAGTCAGCGGGTAATGCGTGCGGACGACCGAGCCGATCCGATCCTTGAGCGGAGTGACGATCCGCCCTCGATTCGTATAATCCTCGGGATTCGCCGAAAAAACCATGCAGAGGTCAAGATTTAAACGGACGGGAAAGCCTCGAATCTGAACGTCGCGTTCTTCGAGCACGTTGAACAGGCCGACCTGGATCTTGGGGGAAAGATCGGGGAGTTCGTTCATGCAAAAGACGCCGCGATTGGCGCGGGGGATCAGCCCGAAGTGCATCGCGAGTTCGCTCGAGAGGTATCTTCCCTCGGCGTGCTTAATCATATCAATTTCGCCGATCAGATCGGCGATTGTGACGTCGGGCGTGGCGAGTTTTTCTTGATAGCGTTCGTCGCGGCCCACCCACGCGATTGGTGTATTATCTTTGAGCGTGTTGATTTTATCACGCGATTCGCGTGAGATGGGGGCGTAGGGATGATCGTTAACTTCGGAACCCTCGACGATCGGGATCGCGTCATCGAGCAGTTTGACGAGACCTCGCAGCATGCGCGTTTTGGCCTGGCCTCGGAGCCCCAAAAAAAGCATGTCGTGGCGCGAGAGGATGGCGTTTTGGATTTGCGGAAAGACGGTTTCCTCGTAACCGAGGATTTCTGGAAAGAGGTTTTCGCCTTTTTTGAGCTTGGCGATCAAGTTCCTCCGCATCTCGTTTTTAACCGATTCGAGCGGATATCCGCTCGCTTTCAATTCGCCGAGCGTCTGGGGTCGATCCTGGGCCACGAATGAACTCCAATTCCAGATGAGTACTTGGTTTATGTCGTGTTTAACGTTCGTTTGGCTCCGGAACCGAATCCGGTATACAACCGAGAGTCCATAAAATCGTAGACGTCGCGGCGGCGATCGTCAACGCGGGGAGGGTCGATCGGTTTCGGTCGAGATGATCCGTTGATCGCACCGAGAGACCTCCGGGAAGGCCGCGGCTTCACGACTTTTGGTCTTTGAGATGTTATGATGATCGCGGTTTGGTATGGACACAGCATTTGAAGATTCTTTTGTCCCTGGATCAGTACAGAGGAAGCGATCGGAGACCTTAAATATATATGAATGAATACTTGTATGAAACATCGTTCGGCAAAGCCTACGTAGACGATTCACTCAAGTTTATGAGCACCCTCACGACCGGCGGCGTCAATCTTATTATGACGTCGCCGCCGTATGCGCTTCATTTCAAAAAGGAATACGGCAACGCCGATCAGGGCGATTACATCAAATGGTTCATGCCCTTCGCCGCCGAGATGCATCGCATCTTGGCCGACGACGGCAGTTTCGTTCTCGATATCGGCGGCGCCTGGACGCCTGGCAGGCCGACTCGGTCGCTCTATCATTTTGAATTGTTGATCGCGCTTTGCAAGGAGGCTGGTTTTCATCTGGCGCAAGAATTCTTTTGGTACAACCCGGCCAAGCTCCCTTCGCCCGCCGAGTGGGTGAATGTTCGCAAAAATCGAGTCAAGGATTCGGTCGAATGTGTTTGGTGGCTTTCGAAATCATCTTGGCCGAAAGCCGATAACCAGAAAGTTCTTCAAGAATACAGCCCCGATATGAAACGGTTGCTTAAGCGCGGATATACGGCGAAAGTGCGGCCGTCGGGGCATATCATCACCAAAAAGTTCATCGACCGCGGCGGCTCAATTCCTGGCAATATAATCATATGCGGTAATAACGACGCCAACGGCCATTATCTCGAGCGTTGCAAAGAGACGGGCGTCAAACCGCATCCCGCGCGATTTCCGATCCAGTTGCCGCTTTTCTTCATCCGATTCCTCACCGATCCCGGCGATCTTGTGATCGATCCGTTCGCCGGAAGCAATACGACCGGCGAGGCGTGCGAGGAATTGGAGCGAAAATGGATCGCCGTCGAGCTCAATTCCGAATATCTCGATGCCGGCCGGTATCGCTTTGAGCCGCATGAAAGACAGAACGACGAAGGAGCGGAGCGGGAGCGAGATCAGGCCGAGGCCGTTCCGACCCGAGGCGGGAAGAATCGTCGCTTCAAGAAGGGTGAACCGTTGTTATTCGATTGATGTGATCGTCAATTCCTCACTTCGATACTGAATGACGGCATCATCATGATTGTCTCAACCGCAGTCACTCCATGCTTGACTAATTGCTTGTTTCTGCAATACATATTGTTGAATACCCAAGACAGGAATGAAAGGAGGAACGCGATAACTGATCCGAAACGCGGGGCTATTTGCAATCACATCAATCGAATCGGAACCTTAAAACTACCAATACATATAACCTCATTTTCTTGCTGATCGAGATTCCTAACCCTGTGCATGGCGCGAATGCCTGACCGCTAACACGTCATTTACTCCAGATGATCTTCCTGACTGATTCGCTGACGATATCTACAAGAACGTCACGAATTGCAGCAGAGATTGGCTTTGCAACCTTCGTCATAGCCATCTTGAAGCGACTGGCAGCGACTTGGGAAGCCGTCGTATCACATATCATATCGTCCAAATCTCTTTTGAACTCGGCAACCTACTCCTCATTCGCCCCGCTTTCGAAGAACAGATCCAGCACGTCCTGCTACTTACGCTCAGTCCCGGGGAAGGGCTTGCCGCAATAGTTGCAATGAAGAGGAGGGACGTACTTCGAAGTTGTCATCGATCCCCAAAAATAGCCTCGAATTGGTTTATTGCATGCAGGACAGGAAGTGATTGTGGGTTGACTACACTTATCACAGAATGATTTATTGACCTCAGGCATACGATATGAGGTAGCATTCGCAACGTGTCCATTCATGCAAACCTGAGCGACATCGCAGCCTTCCTGCTTCTGTCAGGTGCTAAATCTCTCGAACTACTCTGCCAACCGCCGAACAGATTGCGTTCCATCGATGACGCTCCTGAAGCAGCTAAGCGATATCGTGGTACTTCTATTACCACGATCACGAATAAACGATACCAGATCCCATTGCGCGTTACACTATGGCTATGCTATCCATTATCAGAACCCATGACAATGCTTATCAAACAACTTTCAAATCAAGCGGTCCTTCCCCACCTCCGCTTTTCCAGCTCAACTCCCCGGTTTCATCTTGGCTGTTAAGATTCCAACCGTTAGAATCTACCATGCGGCAGAAATCGGATGCAGGTCTTGAGACAAACTAAGAAAAAAGGCCACCAACCGATTTGATGTAAGAGCTCACTCAATAACTGCTTGCGGGTGTAATTCAGTGGTAGAATGCCAGCTTCCCAAGCTGGACGTCGTGGGTTCGAATCCCATCGCCCGCTTTTCATAAACCTTGATCATGCCGAAGATCGCGATTTGCTCGCCTTCGTCGCGCATCGCGAAATGATCGATGCCGACGGGTATCGTTCGATCTCAACATCCCGCCAGGCCATTGCTCGTAGCCCAACCAAAATCAAGCGACACTCTTGTCGTTATCTCGATCATCGAACGCCTGGAATCGCGGCGGAATCATGCTTCCAATTCGCCTTGACGTGATCGTCGACCTCGATTACGGTTCCGCCATCATGTCTACCAAAATCTCATTCTTGACGACGGGTCTGGTCGCTCTTGGACTGATCTGGACCTCCCGCGGGCGAGCCCAGGAGTCCGACGTTCGAGCGCGCCGTCCCGATGCGGCTGCGGCCGCGGCGCCGTCCAAGACGGTGCACATGTTGTCCGACGGTCGCGTTCTCAAGGGATTTCTCTCGGAACGCGACGAAACGCATTACTCGATTCGGCAAAAATTCGGCCGATTCGATTTCCCCAAGGCCGATCTCGTGATGAGCTTCGGGTCGCTTCACGACCTGTATCGCTATCGACTTAACCAATTCCCCGAAAGCGACCCCGACGAGCACCTCAAGCTTGCGCGCTGGTGCCTCAAAGAAAAAATGATGGACGAGGCCCGCGCCGAACTCGAAGCCGTCGTGAAATACGCTCCCAAGGACCGTATTGCGCAGGCGATGATCGAAAAGCTCGACGCCGACGCCGAACGCGTCGCTTCAAACCGCGATGCGGACGTCGTCCGAACCAGCCTCGATCCCGCCTCGGCCTCGCCCCCTCCCGCGCTCGATCCCGTCGCAATCCAGGCGGCCAAACGCGAACTCGGAGTCGGCGACGTCCCCGTGATCTTCGACCTCCCCCCTCCCCTTGCGGTCAAACGCGCACAAGAATTTTCAACGATTATTCATCCCATTCTTCAAAATAAATGCGCATCTTGTCATAACGAACGATTCAACGGAGCGTTCCGTTTGATCGAAATCCGCGGCGGTCGATCGATTCGAGGCGACGAACTGAGGGTGAACCTCGATGCGACGCTCCAGTTGATCGATCCCGAGCGGCTCGAGAAGAGCGATTTGCTCACGAGTTTGTTGATGCCGCATAAGTCGCTGAGACGATCGATTCTGGGGGGGCAAAACGACCCGTATTATCAAATCATCTCGACCTGGGTGAGCAAGCTTCGGCCGCAGCGCGGCGCTGAAACGCGTCGAACGAACGCAGGAGCGGGGTTCGATCCGTCGGCCGGGACGGCTCAGGAAACGGCCGCGGCGCCGGCTCGGGGGCGCGGTAACACGCCCGCGGCGGGATTCGCAGCCGACCGTTTACCCAAGGACGCTCGAGCCGCAGTGAACGAAGGGACCGGCTTGAACGAAGCCGACGCGCTCGCCGCGCAGGCCGAGGCCGAACTGCCTCCCGAGCCGAGGCGCCGAACGATGCCGGGGCAAATCCTGCCGGGAAGCTATTCGGGTGTGAATCCGATTCCTCCCGAGGGGACGCAATTCCCCACCAATCAACAACTCGCTGAACAGATCGCCAGGTCGTACACTCCGAAGGGGCGAGCGCTCTTGCCCGAAGGGATGTACACTCCAGGAAAGCGGATCGACCTTGGCGCTCAGGGCTCGGTTGCCGCGTTTCCTCAGGGAGCGGCCCTCCCTCCAGATGCGGGGATGCCGCGAGCCGCGGTCACGCCTCCCGGGGGGATGAATCCGCGAGCCGCGGCGATGCCGAGGGGCGCGGCGGCGGTTCCGCAACCAACTCCCGATTTCGCCCGCGTTCCACGAACCGATGATTCCGACGACGTGATTCCTCCGCCGCAAGCGATACCTCCGCGGCGCGGCTCAATGACACCAGGCGGACGACCTTTGAATGCGGCGCCCGGAATCAATCCGATCGCCCTTCCGGCCGCTTCCGATCCTGCGCTTCGGCCGGCGTCGATTCCGTCCGCTCCAGGAGGGCCCGCCGCCTCGGGAGTTCCCGCCGCTCCGGCGACCAAGGCGAAGAAACCCGCGAAAAAATCGAAAATCGATTTAAACGCATATCAGGAACTTCTTATGAATCGCAACGGGGGACGAAATCCCTAAGCGTTTGTCGATTATTTTCGCTCAACCGAGGTCGATCGCTCACGGGCGATCGGCCTCTTTTTTGTGCGCTCGCGAAATGAACAAGTACACTTGCCAAAGGACGACGATCGCGGCGCGTCGATCTTGCTCAAACCGAACGACTCCTTGATTTCGTGATCATGCGGTCTAAAAGAATGAGAATGGTTCGGCTCGATTCGGGCGGTCTTTCGACGGGTGAATCGTCATGGCTTCACGAGTTGTTTTGATCACCGGGGGCGCGGGGGGAATCGGCTCGGCGACGGCCCGGCTCCTGGTGGCACGCGGCGATCGTGTGGTTTTATTCGGCAGGCGCGAGGAACCGATCGAGACGCTCGCGGCCGAATTGGGAGCGGCCGCGATCGCTTTTCCAGGCGACGCGATGCGTCTGGAAGATCTCGAAGCCGCGGTCGAACGCGCCCACGACGCTTTCGGTTCGCTCGACGGTACGGCGCATTGCGTGGGGTCGATCAAGCTCAAATCGTTACACTTAACGAGCATGGATGAGTTTAT
>JAKBCQ010000094.1 GCA_021807585.1 Planctomycetota bacterium
CAACGTTAGCAATAATATCAATAAACCGATTCATCGCAATCCGGTCGTTCCGTCGGGGTCGAACGCGGTCGATCGCGAATCGCTCCGTTACGTGACGATCGTCGAGCGGTCGATCGGCGGACCGTGGGCGTGTTTGATTCTCGTGGTGCTGGCGACGGCGTGTCTTGGACCTTCGAGTTACACCTCGGCGCGATTCTCCAGGCATTTTCACGACGCCTTGCCGTTCCTCAAAAAATGGCGCTGCGCGTTGATCGGAGCGTTGATCGCCTGGCCCGCCACGGTGATCGCATCGGATTGGGATTTAACACGTACGTTTACGTTTACGGGAGCTCTCGCCGCGCCGATCGTCGCCGCGGTTTCGGCCGATGCGATCGCGAGCCGATTTCGCGAGCCGATTATTCAATCGAACTGGAATCTTCGAGGAATGATCGCGTGGGCGATCGGGGCGATCGTCGGGCTCGTTCCGTTCGGCGCCGAGTTTGGACTTCTTCCCGTCAAATTCGCGTCGTCTTTTCGACCGGCGTCTGTTTATGCATTCATCGCTTCATTTATGATCCATTCTTTGTTAAATATTCGAGGTTTTGTTTCCGGTTCGCGGAGCGACGCGCGATGATCAAGGGCGATTTGGATATCAATGATATTAAGAGCACATTGAATAAAGATGGGTTTGCGATCGTCGCGCGGGTTCTCGATCGTGGTTTGATCGAAGAGTTGATCGAGGCGGTTGATCGGATCGAGTCGACGGCGAATTCGTCGGCTTCGGGGGTTTTGACGCGCGACGGCGGGGTCTACGGAGCGCGCGACCTGCTTGCGCGCGACCCGATTTTCCGCGAGCTTGCGCATCGGCCGGAGATCCGTCGCCTTGTCGAGCCGATTCTCGGCGACGACGCCTTCGTGGTGCGGGGATTGCTCTTTGATAAAACTCCCGAATTGAACTGGAACTTGCCGTGGCATCAGGATTTAACGATCGCGGTTCGCGCTCGCTGCGACCTTCCCGGGTTCGGCCCCTGGACGCTCAAAGAAGGCGTTCCGCACGCACACGCCCCCTCCGAGCTGTTGCGCCGAATGCTGACGATTCGGTTGCACCTGGATGATTGTGGAGCGGGTTCGGGGCCGATGCGCGTTTTACCAGGATCGCACGCGTTCGGTCGACTCTCTCCCGGGGAAACGGCGGCGTGGATTGCGCGCCAAGGAGATCGATCGCGTCTCTGTGTGGTTCCGGCGGGTGGAGCGGTGCTGATGCGACCTCTGCTGTTGCACGGATCGATCGCGGCGACCGAGACGGGACGAAGGCGGACGATCCACCTGGAATTCGCCGCCGAACGCCTTCCCGGTGGGCTGGAATGGAGAGAAACCTGCATTTCGGCGCCGATCGGGAACGGTGAGGAATAGCGTCGCAGTCGCCGTCGGGGTTCCGATTATGCGGGCGCCGCGCGTCAAAATTTGCGCCGACCCCCCAGGTTCCTGTTGTTTCGGGTCAACGTCCCCCTTACAATCCGTTCAATCAGTTTCGATCGCGTACTCCATTCGTTGGGAGTGGGCGGACGAAAACGAGAGTTCCGTTCCGCTTGGGAAGGATCGCGCCGAGAGCGACCATTGCGAGTCGGTCGGGCGAACCGTGAACTTCGCGCCAGGATGGATGAATCGAAGTTTAATCACCTTGTTTTATCAACAGCTTAAGAAAGGGAATCCCCCATGTTTCAGATCGTTCTTATCACGATGCTTTCAGCGACTTCGTGCTGCGCTCCCAAGAAGGCTTGCGCCCCGGCGCCGGCGCCGTGCGTTGTGGCCGCTCCGTGTGCGCCCGCTCCCACCTGCTGCGCGAAGAGGATGCGGATGCCGCGGATGAAGCTCGGATCGTGCTGCGCCAAGCGGCAGCGGCCCGTTTGCTACACCGCTCCGGCGCCTTGCGGCGCTCCGGTGTACGCCGCGCCCCAATCCGTCGCACCGAGCTCCCAAGTTTACCCCGCCTCGCAAACCTTCGTGGCGCCCGCGCAGCCGATGAGGTTCGCGAGCCGTCTGTTCCAACGCCGTTCGGGTTGACCCGACGGTGTTCGCGACAATCGATCGCGAGCGCTCGAACCTCGGTGCGAATTTGACCTGACGTCAACATTTGCACATCAAAATTGCATTACCATATGAAACCGAGCGGAATATGAAAAAACCCTCCCGAATGATTCGGGAGGGTTTTTCTTTAAGCCTACGCGGGCGTACCGAAGCATTCAGTGATCGCGATCAGGGTTCCATGTCGACGGATTGAGCCGAATCAACGTGCGATCGTCGAAGCCGAAGGAAGGCGCTCGATCACGGAACGATTGTCGCGAACGTCGTCAGTTTGGCGGGGGGTTCGTCGGGCAGATCGGTTTCGATTTCGAGGATCGCGTGATGCGCTCCAGGCTTTGTCGGCGCCTGGAACGTGACGGAAACCTGTTGAAGCGATTTCGGCTCGGTGTTGGGGATCGTCGCCGAGATTTCACCTCGAGCCGCCTTAGCCGCCGTCACCTTGAACGGCTTGGCCGAGCGGACGAGCACGGTTTTCTTCACGGTCGAGCCCGCTTTCACACGTCCCAGGTCGATGATCGAAGGCGAGATCGTGATCGCCCCCTGAACGTTCGCCGCGACCGAGATCGGTAAAGTCGGGCTTGAAGGGTCGTTCGTCGCGATCGCGATTTCATCCTTGAAGAAGCCGATCGGAGTCTTGGAGTCGAGCGTCGCGGTGAGGCGATATTGCAGATACCCCTCGGGAGTTCGGCCCAACGGTTCGAGCTTGGCGATCAACGCCGAGCTGATCGTGTTCATTTTTTGAACTTCCCAATCCGAACGTCCCCCCGCGTAAGTGAGCGTGAGCACTTTGGACGGGCTCGATCCGCGCTGCACGACTCCGAAATCAACCTGCCCCGGATTGAGCAAAATATCACCACGAATAAAACAGTTTAAATTTAAATCAACTTCGGTGAGCACGGGACGATCGATCACCATCGTGAGGCCCGAGGCTTTATAACCCTGGAAGCGTGTCGTATCGAGGACGGCTTCGACGTACGATTCGGTACGCGGCGGGAGGGTGCGCGCGCCGAGTTTGACGTCGGTGCAGCCGCATTTCGTTCTGGTATCGGCGATGTGCAGTTCTTGATCGGTCGTATTGACGATCCGGAATCGGTGGCGCAGTTGCGAGCCGCGAGCGACCGAGCCGAAATCGTAGGTGCGTTCGGGAAGGATCGCGTCGAATGAGATTTGAGCGGACGCGACCTCAGGAATCGATGTGAAAAGTAAGGCGGTCCAAACCAAAGCGATGCGACGCATTTTCTCGATCCTCTCGAGCGACACTCGTCATGGGGGAGACGGGGCGTACCGTCATCCTGACGATATTGTACAATATGAGATCGGCCGCCGACGCGCGGATTTGATGCGGATCCGCGGGTGATCGCGGGTCTCCGATCGGATCGAGACGATCGGGCGATCTTTTCCGCCGCCTCACATTCGAAAGACCGCCGAGCACGCGATGTCGAATGACGCGTTCGGTTCGTTCGTGAGATCAGATCAAAACCGAGCCGAGAACGGCTCGATGCGGCCCCTTGGGTTCGTATCCGGGACTGGCCGCGAGCCCCGATCGCTGTTAGGCTGAATGCGTAATCTCGGAGAAACGGGCGCGGTTGGGAGATCGGAGAGGATCGCTTGGCGGCTTCGCATGGAATCAGGCTGCGCGTCGGGGTGATCGGCCTGGGTCGATTGTGGGAGGCTCGCCACAAGCCCGCGCTCGCTCGGTTATCCGATCGCTTTCGCGTCGCCGCTGTTTACGATCAGGTTGCGCGCCGCGCCGCGAACGAGGCGGCGCAAATCGGCTGCGCCGCGACCGTCGGCGTCGCCGAACTCGTCAATCGGCCCGATGTCGATGTCATTTACTTGTTGACTCCGCAATGGTTTGGTTCGTACGCGATCGAGCTCGCTTGCGAGGCGAGGAAGCCGATCTATTGCGCCCTGCCGATCGCCGCGGATCCCCCCGCGCTCGAGGCCGCCGCGGCGCGCATCAAGGTCTCACAAACACCGTTCATGCCCGAGCTGGCGCGGCGGTTTTACCCTGTCACGCTCAGGCTCAAAGAACTGATCGCCACATCGCTCGGCAAACCCAGGCTTGTTCTGGGGCAGAGCAGGCTTTACGGATTTGATCGCTACGGCAGGCCCGGTCCGTCGACCCAGAACGCTCCGGTGCCGCTCGCGATCGATCCCGGAGGGTATCTGCTCGATTGGTGTCGGTTCATCTTCGAAGGCGCGCCGATCGCTCTTCAAGGCTTCGGCGGGTTGGTGCTCGCGGATCGTCCTGATCACGACGATCGCCTCCTCGAACGAGCCGACGACGATTTTGAAAGCTTTCACGCGGTCTTCGCCGAGGGTGGAATCGCGCAGATCGCGATCGCTCGATTCAACCCCAAAACGCTTGGAGATGCGATCAAATTTCTCCCTCCTTCGGGTTTTCAAGTCTTCACCGAACACGGCGCCGCGCTCTTGGAAATGCCCGATCGGATCCAATGGCGCGACGCGCAAGGAAACCACGACGAACGTCTTCCGCTCGAACCGACCGTCGGAGAAATGCTTAACGATCAATTTCATCGCATGGTTCGCGGCGAACACTCGCTCGCCCCCACCCTCGACGACGCGCTCGCGCTCACCCGCCAAATCGACGTCCTCAATCGAAGCCGCGCCGAACGAAGAACGATCGACCTGACTGATACAAGCATTTCCTGATACATGGAACCGTCAATTGATTCGATTCGAATCGGCGTTTTGAAACCGAAGCCCGCGCGGCGGTTCGAATGGTTGCGCGCGATCGGAATCGCCGAGATCGCGATCGCCGCGGCGCTCGTCGCGGGGCTAACGCTCATCTTCCAAACAATCCTCGCGAGCTCGGCGACATACGACGAAACCGCTTACCTCAAGGTCGCCTCGACCTGGCTACGTACAGGTAAACAAGAATCAATCACTCGAATGGGTTCGCCGCTCACGTTCTGGAAGCTTCAACAAGTTCCTATTCTTTTGCTTTTGGACGTGTTGAACCTGACCGATTGGGTCGACGATCCGATCGAGAATCAATCGTCGTTGTTGACGGTGATTCGCGCCGGTTCGACGTGGCTTTGGGTCTTCACGTTCGCGATTACGACGATATGGGCGCGGCTGCTTTACGGACGAGCCGCGGCGGTCGCCGCGGCGTGGCTCGTCGCGCTCGGTCCCAATCTGATCGCTCACGGAGCGGTCGCGACGATGGAGATCCCCGTCGTCGCCGGAATCGCCGCGACGATCTTCCTTTATTGGAGATATCTTCAAGATCGCGACCGTCGGTTCCTTTGGGGAAGCGCAGCGATCGCGGGGATCGCGTTCTCGTGCAAATTCACGACCGGCGTCTTCATCCCGATCCTCTTTCTCGTCGACGCCATCGACCGCATTCGAACGCCGCGATCGCGAACCCGAGCCGCGGCGATCGCCGCGATTCAAAATGCATTAGTATATATATTAATACTAATATTTGTAAATTTAGTAATAACGGGCTTTTCGCGCGTTCCGCTCAGCGAGGCGCGGGGCCGGCACCCGTTCGTCGAGGCTCGGTTCGGCGCTCGGACCGCGGCGATCGTCGATCGCCTTGTGGAGCTTCCGCTGCCGAGCGATTGGGTCGGCTTCGCGACCCAGCTCAATCATCAACGGACCGGCGGTCCAAGTTATCTCCTCGGCGAACGTCGAATGCACGGCTGGCGAACGTATTACTTGATTGCACTCGCGGTGAAGACGCCTCCCGCGATCTTTTTCTTACTGATCGCGCGATTCGTGTTTCGACCCGATCGTTCGCTGAAAAGGAACGACTGGATCTTGCCGACGATCGCCTTGATGTTTCTGGCGATCGCCTCGGCGGGATCGACGCGCAACTACGGAGTTCGCTATTTACTCCCGCTCGCTCCCCTGATGATCGTCTGGATCTCGGGACTCGCGCAGACGAATCGCCTTGGTCGCTCGGCGCTCCTCGCGGCGATCGTCGGGGTCGCGATTTCCACGGCGTCAATTCATCCTTATGAACTTTCTTATTTCAATATCATAGCGGGGGGGCCCGAGGGGGGAAAATCGATACTCGCCGATTCCAACCTCGATTGGGGACAAGGCGTTCGACTGCTGGCGAAATTACAATGGGATCACCCAGAATATCGAGATATCACAATCTATTATTTCGGCGACGCCGAGCCGCGTCGTTACGAGGTGTTCGGCGTTTCTTACGTGATCGGCGCGAACGCGGTTCCCGTCGATCTTCCCGCCGAGTTGTCGGCGAACACCAAATACATCGGCGTTTCGCGCTCGCTCGCATCCGGACCGTGGGGACCCGAAGGATATTTCGATCGACTCAAAAAGATCAAGCCCGTCGTGATCCTCCCCGATCACACGATGGCGATCTACAGGACCGAAGATTTGAGAAAATGACCAAACGCTATTGTGAAAGAAATTACGATATAACATAATGACATGATTCGAGTGAACCTTCTCGGCGTTTTTTGGGGAGGCCGAGGTTGCTCTCGAACCATTTTTTGTATCGACTTGATCGATCAGGTGGGCTTACCGAAAGTTTCGCCCCGCGGTGCGATCGGCGCAGGCGAATCAAACACAATTAGTAGATATCATCTTTGGAGAGACGACGTTCGAGCGAATCGGCCAAGCGGGCGATTCGCGCGACGATCGCGGCGGCGTCGGTCGTTTCGGCCTCGGCCTCGGCCGCGGTGAGGTTGCGGACGACGACACAGTATTCTTCGCCGCGGAGCGATTTGATCGCGAAGCAACCCTCGACGATCCGCGCGTTGAGCCTGAGCAAATTACGCGTATCGCGATCAAAAGCGGGCCCGCAGACCGAGACGAGCGCGACGATCGGACGGTCGTCGGCGTCTCGGCCCGCGTAGCTCAGATAAACCGCCTGCAGTCGCTCGTGCGAGAGCGGGACGATCACCCGCCGGCCGTTCCCCGACGGCTCGTCGCGAAAGCCCGATCGCGCCGCGAATTGACGAATCAGCCGGTCGACGTCGGGGTCGTCGGCGTCGGGCTCTTCGTACGGGTCGATCGCGTCGCGACCCGCGTGCGGATCGGCGCGCATCGCACCGAGCGGCAGCCCGCACGCCTTGCACGTGCGGTTCGCCGCGTCGTTCTCGATCGCGCACCTTGCGCATACGAACAAAAACGTCATCAAACCCTTCCCCAAAGAGAAGCCTTCTTCCAATCAATCGAGCACTTTAATCCTCACATTTCGAAACCGCACGATCGACTTGGGATCATGATTTTGCAACCCGACAAATCCTTTGATCCCGCGCGATCCTTTATAATGATTGATCGTCTCTCCGTTAAGAGCGATCGTGTAATCTTGCCCTCTGACGCTGATCTCATACGTGTTCCACTCGCCGACGGGCTTGACGGGAGGCGTTTTCTCGGCGGCTTTGAAGCTATAAACCGCCCCCGTGCGATGTTCGGGATCGGCGCCGTCGCAGATCTGGATCTCATAACCCTCGTTGACCGCGTCCCACGGGCTTTTGGGCTTGTTGGGAAAGCGGACGAAAACTCCCGAATTGTTCCCCGCGTCCGAAAGCTTGTAATCGACGCGGAGGGTGAAATCGCCGAACGGCTTCTTGGAATACCAAAGCATCCCCATACCGTCCGAGGTCACGAGAACTC
>JAKBCQ010000095.1 GCA_021807585.1 Planctomycetota bacterium
ACTGTGATGTGAAAGACGCGGCGACTTTGGGATACGATCGCTTTCCGGGATTGAACGCGAGATTTCCGGTCGGCGGAGGGGCGGGATCGAGCGATTGCGCCGAATCGCCCCAAACCTCGAATTCGGAGATCCCCGATCGATTCGATCCAAGATGCGTAAAGATCGCGCGAACCTTTGATGTATGGATCGGATCGAACCGAATCACGTTCGCGCGCCGCCCCGCGGGATTCTCGGGCGTTCGCATTTGATTCGCGATCGGCGTCCATGCTTTCCCCGTCCAATAATCGAGATCGACGCGATCGGGAGGAACGATCGATTTGCCATCATCAAGAAAATATAGCTTTATTGTATGAATCGATCGCTCGACGCCGAAATCGATTGCGAGATCGACCTTGGGAGAGGGAGAGCGTGCGCAGGTCCAACGGTTGGGAGGATCGACGTGATACCAGCGCACGCCGTCGATCGCGGCCGCGGTCGAAGTCCCCGGCGCGGTGTACGAGGCTTTGCATCGCGGATAATAGGTTCCGTCGTTGTTCACGGCGAGGTTGACGTCGATCGACTTCGCTCGGTTTGATTTCACGACGGTTGATTCGTCTAATCGCCCCGTCGTCGGTTCAAGTCGATCGGACGACGCGATCTTGACGCCGTCGGAAAAGATCGAAAGCCCTTTCCCCAATCGGTAGCGCGTACCGTCTTTGTCCCAGATCACGCTTAAGCGATGATTTTTGTACATCGCGTCGTCGAGCGCGAAATACGGCCACGATTCGGGGGCGAGCGGGCGAACCTCGACCGTGAGATCGTCGCGCGGTCTCAGTCCGACGAGCCCTGTAATTATTAAATCGTTATACGACGAATGAAAATAATGTTCACTATGATTATAAGTATCATGGCCGCTCCACGATCCCGTATCGGGGTTCGCCGCCTCGGCGATGTACGGTACGCCGTCCTTCCGTTGGGTGTGGGTGTAAGCGAGTAAAAGCTTGAGATAATCGCTTTTTGTGACGACATCTTGTGAATCCGATTGGAGCAGATTCGCCAGGGCTTTGAGCGTTTGCGAGGTCGCGTACGGCCACGATTGGCCGCTCCAGACGCAGCAGGTTTTCGAGATCATGAAAAGCGGATCTTTGCGTTCGGCGGTCGTCGGGCCGAAGGGCGCGAAGAACGAATCGCGATCCATCAAGAATTTCCAGGCGTTTTCGTAGCCCCGATCGGGAAGGTCGAAACACCAGGGGATGTAGCCGATCAGCTCGCGGCCGCGGTCGCTTCCGGCGAATTCGCCCGTTTGATACGTAAGGCTTCCCGCCTTAATCGCATGTCCGTTCTTTATTTCATTGTTTTTATACATATGAAAAAAGAAGGATCGTTTAGGATCCCATAATTTGGATTGAAGATTATGCTTGAGCGATTCGGCTTTTGCGCGATACGCGATCGCGGTTTCGGCGTCGCCGGCGCGGTCGGCGAAGCGTGCGATCGCGAGAGCGTCGGCGTACATGTAAGAGTTGAGCGCGGGGCGATAACCGGGAGCGCCGCGGAACCAATCGACGGTTTGACGGCTGTTGATGTTTGTTTCCATACCGTCGTCGTGGCCCGATTGCCAAAACAGGCCGATTTCGGGGTCGAATCGTTCGCGTTCCCATCCTTCGTAATTCGCCTTGAGGTCGGCGACCCAGGCCTTGGGATCGGCGACGACCGACGGATGAACGAGACCGAGGTCGAATATCGCCGACGCGAGCCAGGTGCTGTACCTGCGAGGCTCGGCGCCCGGCGTATGAAACCAATACCGCGCGTAGTCTCCCGCGTAACGCGGGTCGCGAAGCCAACGCGTTTCGTTAAGCTGATGACCCGCGGGACAACTGATCGCTCCGTATGTTCCCGACCAGGGGGGGCGATCGATAAACTCGGTAAAAAGATATCCCGTTTTGGTTGATCCATATGTAAGATGTTTTGTGATCAATTCCCAGCGGTAATAATATGTTGTGTTGATTGCCTGATTGGGGCAATCAAAAAAAGGGACGTTCGCCTTGTACCAATCGGCGTCGAGATCGTCGCGAAAGGTTTGCGCCGCCAAGAGTTTGTCTTTATCGAGAATCGGCGGTCGAACGTCTCCCGCCGGGGCGAAACCCTCCGCCGAGAGGAACGCGCACGATAAAACGAAAACCAAGATATAATGATCCTTGCAGATATAGAATCTTTTAGGCATTGGATTCAACCCATTTGTGGATCAATCCCGCGAAGAAGGGATCGAGGTCGATATTTCCGCCCGAGACGATGACGCCGACGCGGAGGTTTTGAACCGGGATCGAACCGTTGATGATCGCCGCGATCGGGACGGCGGCCGAAGGCTCGACGACGATCTTGAAGCGTTCCCAGACGAATCGCATCGCGTCGAGGATTTCGCGGTCGGTCGCCGTGGCGATTGTATTGACGAGTCGACTGATGATGGAATAAGGGCGCTTGCCGAGCGACGTGCGCAGGCCGTCGGCGACGGTGAGGGGATCTCCCGAAGGGATGATCGTTCCGGCGGAAAGCGATCGACGCGCGTCGTCGGCCGCGGCGGGCTCGGCGCCGATCACCCGCGTGCGCGGAGATTTCGCCTCGACGGCGAGCGCGGTCCCCGCGAGCAAGCCTCCACCGCCGACGGGGACGACGATCAGATCGAGCGGATCGGCCTGATCCAGCAGCTCCCAAGCCGCGGTCCCCTGCCCGGCGATCACCCGCCAATCGTCAAACGGATGAATCAACGTATATCCTTCACGAGCGATCAAATCGGCGACCGTTCGCTCGCGCGCCGCGAGCGTCGGCTCGCATTCGACGACGACCGCGCCGTAGCCTTCGGTCGCGGCGCGTTTGACCGCTGGGGCGGTCGAGGGCATGACGACACACGTTTTGACTCCCGTCGTTTTGCCCGCGAGCGCGACCGCCTGCGCGTGATTCCCCGACGAGTGCGTGATCGCTCCCGAAGCTTTCTCGGCGTCGGAGAGCTGCAAGATCGCGTTCATCGCGCCGCGGAATTTAAACGCCCCCACGCGTTGAAAATTCTCGCATTTGAGAAACAGACGCCCGCCGCATCGTTCGTCGAGCGTCTTCGAAGTGAGCACGGGGGTTTGGTGAACCCGGCGGCCGATTCGTTCGACCGCACGCGCAATCTCGCCGCAAGAGATCGATCCGATCGACGCCGATTCGACGCTCATCCGACTTATCCTCTTATGTGAGAATATCAACATGTCAACCTAAGTCGATTCACTTGATCTCGCTGTAATCGAGCGGATCGAGGAAGACCGATTCGACTTTTTTGACGAGCACGCCGTTCTTGTGACTCTCGGCGTAAACTTTTTTCCACTCGGGGTCTTCGCCGAATTCTTTCCAGGCCTTTTTGGCGGCTTCGCGGCTGGGAAACGCGAGGAGATAAACCATCTTGTCGCCGCGACCGTCTTCTTTGGTTTGAGGTTCCCAAAAGCCGATCGGCGTCATGCCGTGGTTGCGGAAAATCCGCACCGTGTGGTCGCGGAAACGTTTGTGCAAGTCGGGCATCTTGCCTTCGTTCACGTAATACGTCCGCAGCTCAAAAACGCGCGCGGGCGCGGGAGTATCCGCGTTCGATCGCGTGAACGCGATCGCCCCCCCCAGCAAAACAGCCGCGGCTAGAGTTCCGTAAATCGCGTATCGTCTCATGATGATCGACTCCGGTGTGAAGTTTTCGGGCGTAAAGGAGTGAGAAACCTGATTTATAGACGCGATCCGTCCCGAACTCAAGCGGCGAGCCGACGAATCGATAACCGATGAATCGCCGAACATCGACTGTTATGTTAAGAATGTGGTTATGATTATTTGCCTTGATCATTAAGGGAGCCGTCGAAGGCGACCGGCGACCACGATCCGTTCGAGCGTGAGAGCCGCGATCGCGGCGAGGATCCAGGATTGATAATGTTCTTTGTAATGGATTTCGATCTTGCCCGTGAACGGGCTTTTTTCGAGCGAGTCGAGGGCCTGGAAGATGAGATCGAGCGTCGCGGAATCGATCGCGACGAAGGCTCGTCCCCCTCCGGCGACCGCAATCTTTTCGAGAAGATCGAGATCGGGACCCTCGGTTTCTCGTACGAGATCGAGCCCCGCGGTATCGGCTTGGCGGCGCCGCTCGACCCCCGATACGGGTCCGATCGCGATCGTGTGAACGACGACTCCCAACCGATTCGCCAGCGTCGCCGCGACGATCGGATCGAGCGGTTTCGATACGCCGGGCGAATCATGGCCGTCCGTTATCAGTACGACGACTTTTTTTTGTGGAGACGTGTCGCGCGCGACGTGCGTCGCCCACGCGATCGCGTCGCCGAGAGTCGTGCCGTCGTCTCCGGCCCGAGCCGTTTTGATCGCCTCGATCGATTCAAGCAACACTTTATGATCAAGCGTAGGCGGACATGTCGTATCGGGATAATTCGCGAACGACACGAGGCCGATCAGGTCGTCGGGCCTGCCGACGACGAATCGGACGAACGCTCGTCGCGCCGCTTCGATCCGCGAGATCGGTCCTTGCGGCGTCGCGACGTCGGATGTCTTCATGCTCGAGCTCCGGTCGAGCGCGACGACGATCGTCACACCGCGAGCTTTGATATAGGTTCGCCCCCCCACGGTCTGGGGTCGCGCAAGCGCGATCGCGAGCGCGCCGATCGCCGCGGCTCGTAACACGTTCGGCGCCCACGCGAAGAGCGTTCCCGTCGTGATGCGACTTTTGGGAAACAAGCCGACCGACGACCAGCCGATTCGACCGCGAAAGAACCCCCAAAGCCAAGGCGTGGGAACGAGGAGCAAAGCCCAAAAGCCCCACGGCCTGCCCCAGATCATCGGTCGCGAGCCTCGGACCCGACCCGGTCGTCACTCACAATTATGTGGTTATCTATTTGATTTTGACGCGATTGCAGATAAGCCGCATGAAAACGATTGCGTTCGATTAGGCTAAGAACGATCGACCCCGCCATCAGGCCGACGACGACCGCGACGACGATGAAGAACGTCCACCATTCGACGGGACGGTCGGGAGGCCAGCGCGGGTCGGCGCCCCCCGCGAGGACCGCGCCGATCACGACGGGTCCTCCCAACACCCCGATCGTCATCAAAATCAGCATCGCGAACGGCTTCTTGAGCGAGGGAGTCGATGAGGTTCTCATAAGATCGATCAATTCCCCGTCGCGGTCGATCGCGCCGCGGCTCGCTCGGCGATGCGCGATCGACACATGGCTTCATGTGATTTCTTGGTGGATTCCACGAGCTCGATGATCGCCTCCGCGGCGCTTTCGGCGGGGATCGTCTCGGCCTCGGCTTTATGCCGCCATTTGAGCTCGATTTTCCCCTCTTTAAGCCCTCGTTCGCCGATCACGACGCGAATCGGAATACCGATCAAATCGGCGTCTTTGAATTTAACTCCGGGACGAAGCTCGCGATCGTCGATCAGGTAATCGATCCCCGCGGACTCGAGCGCCTTCGCGATCGTATCGGCCGCGGATAGAACCTCGGCGTTTTGAACCTGCAACGGCGCGATCAAAACCGTATACGGAGCGAGCGGAAACGGCCAAATAATTCCGTTTTGATCATAACCTGATTCGACTGCGGCGGCGAGGATTCGGTTCGCGCCGATTCCGTAACACCCCATGATGAGCGGAACGGCTTGGCCGTGTTCGTCGAGGAACGTCGCCCCCATCGCCTTCGAATATTTGGTTCCCAACTTGAACACGTGGCCGATCTCGATCCCCTGCCTCAACTCAAGTTTCTCGCCGCATTTCGGGCAGGGATCGCCCGAGTCGGCGTCACGCAGGTCGCGAAGGTCGTCGAGAGGGAAATCGCGACCGGGGACGACTCCCCTCAAGTGAACGTCCAATTCGCCGCCGCCGACGACGACTTGTGTCATCGAGGCGATCTCGCGATCGACCAGAAGCGGGATTTTGATCGCGACGGGGCCGAGAAAACCGAGCGGAACACCCGTCGCGCGTTCGATCGTTTCTTGGTCCGCGGGGACGAGCGTCGAGGCGGCGAAGGCGCGGCGGATTTTGGCCTCGTTGGCGGTGCGATCCCCCCGCAGCAACGCCGCGACGGGGCGGCCGTCGGCGAGATAAACGAGCAGCTTGGCGGTCTGATCGGGTTTCATTTTCAGAAACGAAGCGACCTCCTCGATCGTCCGCCGATTGGGCGTGGCGACCTTCTCGTAGGGAGGCGCCGCCGTTTCGGCTCCGAGTTTTTCGTCGAGCTTCGGGATGACGCCGATCTCGGCTCGCTCGCGATTGGCCGCGTAGCCGCATTTCAGACATTGGACAACGCTGTCCTCGCCGATATCCGAGGGAACCATGAACTCATGAGACGAATCGCCGCCGATCGGTCCACTCTCGGCCTCGACGATCACGTAATCGAGCCCGCAACGATCGAACGTGCGACAGTACGCCTCGAACATCGCGTCATAGCTCGCGCTCAATTGCTCGACGTTCGCGCCGAAACTATACGCGTCTTTCATCACGAACTCGCGCGTGCGAAGAACGCCGAACCGCGGCCTCGGCTCGTCGCGAAATTTCGTCTGTATTTGATAAAGCGTGATTGGTAATTGTCTGTAAGTGTTAATTAAATCTCGCGCCAGATCGGTGACGACTTCTTCGTGCGTCGGGCCGAGCGCCGCGTGTTGTTGGTTCGAAAGTTTGAGCTGCATGAGCAGATCGCCGAAGGTATCGAACCGGCCCGACTCTTTCCAGAGTTCGATCGGCTGGAGCGCCGGCATGAGGATTTCCAGTGCCCCCGCGGCGTCGATCTCTTGGCGAACAATGGCGATCGCTTTATGAAGAACGCGAAGGCCGAGAGGCAAGTACGTGTAGGCGCCCGATCCGAGTCGGCGAATCATTCCCGCGCGCAGCAGGAGTATGTGGCTGGGGGCGACGGCGTCCGCGGGGGTTTCCTTAAGCGTCGGAATCAGAGCTTGCGACCAGCGCACGGGGCGTTAACCTCTCAATAAATGGAACACATGGAGGATCGCATGCCATGCGATCGACTCGATCGGCGTCCGAGCGACGCGACGGCATTGTAACAAGATCGCTCGGCTCGGCCACGGTGAATCGGCGGAAGCCGAAATCGAGGACTTTCCAATGTGACGGAGCTCCCACGAGACGCACTTAATTTATTATCTATTATATCATTATAGCTAAATTAACCAGGCGAACGCCCCCCTCCTTAAACGGCCGGAAAACGCTCGAATTTGCGATCGAAGCTCGATCGAATACGCCGAGCGCTCGACTCGGAAAATCGCTTTTGGAGATCGACCCCGACGATCCGAGCCGCTCTTCCCCGACGATCCACCCCTCGCCTTGAACTCTTTGACTTTCAATCGACCGCTGTTAACATGGTCTTGTATATTGATGGGATTAAAACGACGATTCTTCAATCAAGCTCATCGTCTTCACGCCTCCCGGTTCGGCTTGGGCTCACGCTTCCCCGATCGCCTCGATCCAATTCGTCGCCGTGATCAATCGATCAGAGATCTCCTCGAGCCGCTCAATTTGTTGAATCGATTCGAGCTTCTCAAGCGTCGCAGCGTCGGGCTCGCCGAAACGTTTTCGACCCAATCGGAGGATGATTGCTCGCTCTCCCTCGAGCTTCCCCTCGGCCTTCCCTTTCTCTTCGCCTCTATCCAGCCAAATACGAACGAACGAC
>JAKBCQ010000096.1 GCA_021807585.1 Planctomycetota bacterium
CGTAGCCTGGTTGGCCGCCCATCATTCCCATCATCATGTTCATACCGCCGAACGACCCGGCCTTTCCCTTCTCGGGCTTCTGGATGCGCGAGCTCGGTTTAAATTGCTGGAATTCTTTCACCTGGATCGCCATCGGCGATCGTTCGAGGGCGAAGAAGAATGCTTGAACTTGATCCTGTTCAATCATCACCGAGATCGCGACGGGAACCTCTTCGAACTGAGGGTGCTGGGAGTCGATGAATTTCACCGCGCCGTCGTCGGCGACTCCCGCCAATCCCATTGAACCGCCGCCGAGCCCTCCTCCCATTCCGCCCCCCATCATGCCTCCCATGTCGCTTTGTCCCATCATGGCGCTCATGGCTTTATTCGACGCCATGGCGCCCCCCGCCATCGCCATCTGACCTCCCATTCCGCCACCAGCCCCCGCCGTACCTCCGGCCGCGTCGGCCGCGGCGACTTTGGCGGCTTCCTCGGCGCCGGCGCCCCCAGCGGCGACTTTGGGGCGATCTTTGATCGCTTCACCTTTGGCGAGCGAAACCTGATCCATCGCCGCATCGGTGGCGACGACAAGCGAGTTGATCTGTTTGATCGGGCATTCATCCCAAGTCTTCGCCTTCTCATTCACGTGAGCGACGACGTCAAGCATCGCGCGTTGAACCCACAGCTTTTCTTGCGCGTTCCAGATCGTCGCCAGATCGGCGGGTTTGGTGGGATCGAACGTCGTCGGATGAAGGAGGATATCGACCGGGGGCGCCGAAACTTTGCCCGTTCCATCCTCGTAATTGAACGGATCGATCGTCTTGTAAACCTCTTGAACGAATTCGGCATAGACAACCGAGTAATCGTAGATCGCCGATTGCACCGCGTTGGCGTCGACGTTCTCGGGCCATTGTCGGCCCCACGCGCGGAATCGCGATTCAACCTTCTCAGGCCAACTCAGAATCTTGGCCTGACGCGTGAAGAGAAAACGCCAGGCTGCATTGACGTTCGTCGTTAGTTCGTTGTGGCGTCCTTTGACGAGCGGGGCGTACTGTTTGTTCGGCAGTGTGCCCGAGGCGTATTTCACGACCGCCGAATCGGACGACTCGATCTTTTTCCGTTGGTCGTCGGCAGCCTGCCGAATTTTGGGGGCGCCGACGAAATAACCGATCAGCGGAAGCAAGAGCGAGATCCCGACCGCGATCCAAAAGCGATACTTGATCGCGATTCTCAAATATTCCTTGGCTTGATCCATGGCGACGGAACCTCGATAAAAAGTTGTGTGAACTTGAGAAGTCTAAGAATGTTCCTAGTTTTGGAACCGCCGCCGCGCCGCTTGACAGGGGGGCGAACGGCGGCTCCAGAGGGATCGATCACTTGGGCGACGCCGCGGCCGGCGATCCGGCCACAGGGGGATTCACGGGCGAACCTGGCAATCCTCCCGCGGAAGGCGTGACGGGCGAACCTGGTAATCCTCCCGCGGAAGGCGTGACGGGCGAACCTGGCAATCCTCCCGCGGAAGGCGTTGCGGGCGAACCCGGCAAACCGCCGGCGGGGGTTGCGGCCGCGGGGGCGCCGGTCGTGGTCGCCGCGGCTTTGGCGGCCTCCTCGGCCTTCTTGATCGCCGCCTCGCGCTCGGCTTCAATTTTTGTCGCCGCCGCTTTGGTAGCCGCCTCGACGTCTTGTTCGGAGGGGAGCTTCGTCTTGATCGCCCCTTTACTCTCTTTCTCAGAATCTTGAATCTCTTTGATGATCTCGGCAAGCGGCTTGAGCGTCGCACTCGGATCGACCGGTACCCATAAAAATTCGATCACGAAGTCGGTGCGGGTGAGGGTTTTCACAGAGATTTTCTCTTCGGCTTTCGCCGTCCCCGCCGCGCCTCCCATCATGCTCGACATCATCCGATTGCCACCCATCATCCCCGCCATTTGCGATTGTTGGCCCGCCATCGAAGCGCCCATCGATTTGGCCATCGCTCCCATGCCCCCGCCCATGCCGCCGCCGGATTGAGACATGATCTTACTTCCCATCGAGCCCAACGCGCCTCCTCCCGTCGCGCCTCCTCCCGAAGGGTCTTCTTTCTTAAGAGCCTCGGCGCGAGGGAGCATGAAGCTCGCCATCGCGATCGGTCCGCCCCCCGCCGATCCCCCCCCCGTCCCTTTACCCGATGAAACCATCCCTCCCCCCGCCGATTTATCGGGAGTCCATTCTTTGTCGACGCTGTACGCCTTGAGCGTCACATGCGTGACGCCGAATTGACGCAATCCCGGAATCCGCAATCGCGGGATGATCTGTTCCAACAGGTAATACCAGGGCCCGAACTCAAGGCGGTCAAGATGCTTGGGATCGGCGACGGGGTTGTAGTGATGGCCGATCAATTGCACCACCCAGCCCTCCCCCGCGGGAGGCGTCTTGCGGTCAAGAGGATGCATCAGATCGCGCGAAAAAACAGGCAGGTTGTCATACCAACCCGTTTTCACGTCGGCCATATACACGGGATGAATGGCGTCGACATGAACGCGAATTTTATCGATGACGGGTTGCGCCTGGGGCGACTCGGGATCAAGTTGCAGCGCCCGCGCGACCGCGATCGGGTCGGGGAGCGACGAATCGATCGTTTTGAGGAACGTCGGCCAAAACGTTTGCATCGACGTATCGGGAACGAGCGCCGTCCCTTCGGCGAGCGTCGAATTGAACGCGGTTTTCGCCGAATCAAAATCGGTTTTGTATTGCGCGCCTTCCTTCGCCGTTTGATCGGCGCTTTGGACCGCCTCGTCGAATTCGGGGCGGTACACCTTCGCCCAAACGCGATAATCGCTCATGAACATCACCGAGCATCCAAGCAGCAACAACACCGAAGCCGCCAGAGCCCACGGCTTTTTCCGCCGAATCAACCGCGTTTGCTCGATCTCGGGAGGAAGCAGGTTCGTCTTGATGATCCCCTTGCCCAACCCCTGCAACGCCAGACCGTAGGCGATCGCGAACGACGCCACGTTCTCCTGGAATTGAGGATTGTTGATCACCTCGTCGCCCGTCAACTTGTTAAAACTCTCAAACTTCTCAACATCTTGATTCAAGTTCTGCTGGAGGAACTTTTGCAGACCCGGCAGTTTGAATCCGTTCCCCAGCCCCATGATCCGGCCGATCTTGGCGGTTCGGTTGATGCTCGAATAAAAACCGATCGACCGGCTCACCTCGCTCGAAATATCGTTGAACACGCCCCGCATCGCCGTGAAGACCGACCGCGGATCGGGCGCCTTGGTCGCGTTCCGTTTGAGATGCTCGGCCTTGGCGAACGTGAGCTTAAGCTCTTTGGTGAGAGCCCTCGTGAAATGGTTGCCTCCGATCGGCACGTTCCGTTGCCAAATGCGCGTGCCGTCGGTGATGATCAAATCGGTGTTGTCCGCGCCGATATCCATCACCACGATCGATCCTTGATTCTTCTCGTCTTTATTGATGCGATCGAACGTGATCGCGTTGCAAAGCGCGATCGGCGTCATCTGCACGACGTCGACCTCGATCCCCGCCGCTTTGAACGGAAAGATCGCGCGGTTGATCTGATCGCGCTTCATCGCGAACAGTCCCACCTCGGCCATCGTCAGTTCTTCGTCGCCGTCGCCGTCGTCGCCGATCTGCTGATAATCCCAGATCACTTCCTCAAGCGCGAACGGAATCTGTTGCCGCGCCTCGAACTTGACGATATCGGGAATTCGCTTCTTCTCGACCGGCGGAAGCTTGATGAACTTGACGAGCCCCGCCTGCCCCGGTACGCCGACCGTCACCTTGCATCCCTTCAAATCGTTCCGTTCCAGCAGCGTTTGCAACGCCTGCTGTACGAGTTCGTCGGGGTCGGCGTCGGGTTGACTGAGAATCTTGGGGTATTCGATGTAATCGAAGGCTTCGGCGATCACTTGATCGGGAGTTTCGCCCGGAACCAATTTCAGCGCCTTAAGCGCCGATTGGCCCACGTCGATAGCCCAAACTGCTTGGATTTTCGCCATTTGCGGTGAATCTCCCCGTCGTGCGTAAACGAAAAGCGGTCGGTTGTTCGGTTGTTTCGATCGTCATGGTGGGCGAATCGCCCGCGCTCGACCCCCGACGCAAACCGCGTGGAAGTCGCTCGCCTTCAAAATCGCCGGGTTCGAGCGAAAGATCGCGACAAACTAGCACGGCGAACGAGAAGGCGTCAATCAACTCGAGCGCACGGATCACGCCGCTGGAAAACGATCCGCCCGAGAGATTGAGATTCGATACCGGTTAGACGCTGAAGGGTCGTGTTCAGTTCCCGATCGGCTCATGAATTCTCGCGTGTCGCTAGGCGTCGAATCGCCGTGTCCGCCGGCGCTTTCCCCATCGTCTAAGTTTAACATACGGAAGCGGTTCGCGTTCGACGCCCGCGAACCCGAAGGAACGATCGCAATCCTGGATGGACGACGAATGGATCAAGGTTGTTCTCGATCGGTTCCACCTGCGATCGATGTCGCGATCCTCATTCGATTGCGAGTTTCAACCGAGCCGCCGAGAAGGAGCGTTCGAAGTGACGTTTCAAGCCGATTGCCCAATTTCGCCGATTCCCGAATCCCTCGCGACTCGCAAGGCGATACGTTTGAAATCCTTATACGATTCTGTAACTCCATACATGTGTGCGCCCAACGCTCCGTCTGCGGGTTTGAGCAGAAAGATCGGTTTCCTCGCCTCTTGAGCCATTGGCATCAGGCTCCGGTAATCCTTCAAACGAGCGATACAATGCGGATCGCTCTCGATCGTCATCCCCACGGCCGATTCCTGTCGCAGCACCTCTTTGGCGTAAGTTGACGGAATCCGGGCGATCCACTTCTCAAAAGATTGCACGGGACGATCGAGTCGAATCGCATGGCGAAGAATCAAGTACCCGATCGGCTTGATCCCTCCCTTGGGAAGCGCTAGGTTCTTCATCGTGTTTTTCGCGAGTCGCTCGGTCCATTCCTCACGCCATTGATGGATCGCGGGGCCGAGGTTTCGCAGGCCCTGTAAAGAGAAAAGATCGGCGCCAAGAGGGATTACGACAAAATCCGCGGCGATGAGCGCGGCACGATTGATCGCGCCAAGATTCGGTCCCACATCGATCATTATTATGTTGGCGTTTTTTGATTCACCCGCTCGCTGCGAGACCCTCCAAAACGCCGACATGATTCGGAAAGCACGTTCGTCTCGACCCAAACATTTCGGCCAAACTTCCGAAAGCGAATCCTCGAATGTGGATAACGACATATCCCCTGGAATCAGTGAAAGGTTGTCGGTGATCGCTTCGATATGGGGAATTCCGACATCTCCCGTGCCTGTTATAAGCGGCTGAACGGCTCCGAAGATCGTTCGAGGCGCGCCGGCTTGTTCAAACAGAAACTCCAACCGATCTTCATCCAGAAAAGCCGCTGTGAGATTCGCTTGCGGGTCGAGATCGACCGCGAGAACGCGCACTCCAAGTTCGGCGAACATCCAGGAGAGGTGATAGACCATAGTCGTCTTTCCAACCCCTCCTTTATTGTTAAAAAAAACGACAACTGGAATGCTCATGGACGCCTCCTGAGGATAACAACGACGCGCCCATCCTCGACTTGAAACTCGGGCTCGGGATTGCCGTTCTTACGCATCTCATTCCGCGCGACGATGATTCCCACTCCAAACTTTTGAACATATCCGAGCTCTTTCATCACGGCGGCGAGATTGGGATTTCGATAATCGTTCACTCCCGTGCCGAAATTGCTTTTGGTCACTTGGCCGAAAGGACCGCCGGGGTTGTGGATCTCGATCCGATCATCAAACCAGTATAGTTTTATTGGTGCGTTGGTGTTTTCATACGAGCGATGCATAATGGCGTTGCGAATGATTTGTTGGATCGCCGTGAACGGATAATCGGCGATTTTTCGCTCGACGGCGCCCGACGTGAAATCGGCTGTGGATTGCAGGTTGATTTTGATCAGATTTTCGATCTCGGTCATCATATCTAGTAATGCCGTTCGGATTTCTTTTTGATCTTTAACGACTTCCGAAATCTCTGTTCCGTCGAATCGGACGAACTGGATGTATGCGCAGGGTAAGCAATCGGCTGGAGACTTTCCCACGGTCAAAACGCCGAGTATGGTAGGGCGAGTCGGCGATCCCGGATGGGCGAATTTCGCCGCGAGCAGTTGTTCCTCGAATGTTCTGTTATTCTGTTCCAGTACTTCGGGCGACACCGAACTTGGTAGGTAAGTGCGTTGGAAGAGAAGTTCGTCGATCACATCGATACCGAAGCCTCTCAGAGGTTGGATGTCGGGAGGCAAATCTCGTGAACGTCGTTTTTCGTCAAGTCGACGCTCATCCTCCTGATTCGCCCAACCGCGTCGCGGACCCGAACGAATCCAGACGACCCCTTTGAACTTAACGGGAGGCGAGTTCGAGGGATGGACGCTCGCGACCGCGACATCTCTCCCCTTAAGCCTCCTTTTTTGGACGTCCATGGAGATGAAAGGAAGTATGTTTCCATCTCCTCGCATTGAAGCGAGATTCTGGAGCAATTGATCGGTGATCTCCAGACCCGTCGGCCTCCCTTCGTCGTCGACTCCCACAAAAAGAACCCCAGGCTCGCCATGATTCGGCAGGTCGTTCGCAAAGGCGCATAAGGTCTGTCGGATCTTGTCTCCGTCCGAAGCCGACTCTTTACGCTCGGTCCGATCGGATTCGATGTCGTCATGAAGCGACTCGAGCTGAGAATCGGTCATCGGATTTCCTCGAGAGAACACGGGGATAATTCCACGAACTCGAACCGACTCGATTCGATGTGACCGAGCCCGTCAAGTTAGAGGCTAGCAGGAATCTCCCTTCACGTCGATCTTTGGTTAGATAACCCGGGTTTCGAATCCCCATTAGCAGTTATACCAAAGTGTATTAGATATGATATTAAATACGTATGTAATATTGTAAGGGGGATTCGCCGCGGCGATTCACCCTTGGATTGATCTTTTTGGTCCGGTTCCGAAACCGCGTCGGCGCGGGTATAGTGATCGATCGATTGAATCCCATGCGATCGAACCCGTTCGGTCGCCTTTTTTATTCGTTCAGGAAGCCGCGATGAATCGACGGACGCTCGCCAGGGGCCTTCAGGTGATCGGCATGATGATCCTTCCCTTCGCGATCGCGAGCGAGCTTCAAGGAGTCGTCGGGCTCGGCAAATCGCTGATGATCGCCGCGGGAGGAGTCGTCGTTTTCTACATCGGCGTCGCCCTCCAGGGCCGCGTGGAATCTTAAATCGCGGTGAGACTTCATTTTGGCGCCAGAAATCGATATAAACATACTACCTCAATGCATTTGTGAATTCTTGCTCGAAGAGTCTCGATCGATTTCCAAGCGATCGAACAATTTCGGTTCGGCCTGGGAAGAATTCGCAACCACGAACGTTATCCCCTTACGCGGCGAAGCCGCAATCTTTCCCAGCCCGAACCGTGAGCGAGTGCGTTCTTCTTATTCGATGATAACAATCATTCAAATAGCAGAATAGGCACTCGCTTGCGCTTCGGGCGTGCGCCGTGACAAGGTCTGTGATTCCCCGTGGGTGCGAGACCCACGCCTGGAAGGAGGTGGTATCCCAGGAAGCAGTCGAAGTCGATCGGGAGGCGACGAACGGTCGAGAGCCTTTGACGTCAAAGGTCCGAGATCG
>JAKBCQ010000097.1 GCA_021807585.1 Planctomycetota bacterium
TCGCCGTCGATCGCGGCCTTCACCGGAAGCCCCGGTTGTTCGAACGTCGCCTTCGGATTCATCAACGCCGCAGTGTATGTCGATCCGATTCCGTAGCGCGGGCCGATCGTCAATTTGAGATCGGTGAGGTCGAAATTGCCGTTCTCGGCCCTCCCCGGCCCTCCCTTGACGAGCGACGGATCGGCGAGCGCCTCGATCTTGATCGCCGTGATGTCGGGAAGGTCGCATGCGGCGACAATTGTGTACGTATCGAAGTCCGGATTCTTTCCGTCGATTTTGATCGCCAGATCGGCGTGTTTGGATAGCTTGGCGCCTCCTTTCGATTCCATTTTCGAGGGGTCGAGAGCGGTCCACCGCGGTTGAACGGGGGGACGCAACCCGCGAAGCTTTTCCCACGCGTCCATTCGCTCGGCCAAGCGTTCATCTTCAAATCGCTTGAGCGCCGCGAGATACGGAGCGTGCTCGCGGTCGTAAAGCCGCTTGGCGCGCTGAAACCCGCGGGGATCGTCGATCAGATCGACTTCGGTCCGAACCGTAGTCGTGAACGTCGAGAGTAATCGATAATAATCGGCCTGGGGGATTGGATCAAATTTATGATCATGACATCGCGCGCACCCGACCGTGAGCCCGAGAACCGCAGTTCCGAGCGTGTTGACGACGTCGTCGAGTTCGTCGTAACGTTCCTTCTCGACCTGATTCGCCGTGATCTGCGTACTGTGAACCCCCGCTGCGAGGAAGCCCGTCGCCTTGAGCGCAAGGTTGTCGTCGGGGGCGATCTCGTCGCCGGCGATCTGTCGCTTGATAAATTGATCGTAAGGCGTATCTTTATTGATCGATTCGATCACGAAATCGCGATATGTATATGCGGTCGGACGATCGTAATCGTGTTCGAAGCCGTGGCTTTCGGCGAATCGCGCCAAATCGAGCCAATGCCGCGCCCAGCGTTCGCCGTGCCTGGGGCTCTCGAGCAGGCGATCGACGACCTTCTCGAACGCGACGCGATCGGGATCGGGATCATTCACAAACGCTTTGATTTCTTCAGGAGTCGGCGGTAAGCCGATCAAGTCGTACGAGGCTCGGCGGATCAAAACCGGTCGACTCGCCCTCGGATTGGGCTCGATCCCCTTTTCTTCGAGCTTCGCGAGCACGAACCGATCGACGAATGTCGCGCATCGCGAGGGATCGCGAACGACGGGGTCGTCGGGCTTTGCAAGCGGTTGAAAGGCCCAGGTCTTTTTCGAAGCTTCGATGTCGATCTCGCGTTTGGGTCGAGGCGCAGCGGCGGGACCGGTTCGAGGATCGGGAGCGCCTCGTTTCACCCACTCTTCGAGCGTTTTGATCGCGTCGGCGGGAAGTTTGCCCTTGGGGGGCATTTTCATGTCTTCGTCTTCATACCGAACCGCGACGACGAGCGGGCTTGAATCGGGATCGCCGGGGACGATCGCGGGTCCTCCGTCGCCCCCTTTCACCCAACCCGCCTTGGCGTCGAGCAAAAGCCCGCCGCGCAGCTTTTTCGCTCCCGCCGAATGGCACGAATAACAATGCTCGACGAGGATCGGCCGAACCTTCGACTCAAATAATTCAAGATCGCGCGGCGCGATCGGCGAATCGGCGGACGCCGATAAACAAAATGTCGAGATTGATCCAAGAACCCAGACAACCGTCAAGTAGAATCGACCATAACACGCGATCGAGGTCGTTTTCCTGTAAAAATCGACTTCGCGGGGCGAAGACGCTTTGTGGATGAATCGGCGAAGTCCGGCGAAACAAGTCGTATCGTTCGCGATCGAAAGTTGATTCATGGAATTCCGTCTCGTCGATTGCTTAACATTCATATACTATAGGGTCGCTAAGGCGAACAAGAGACGACACCGGTTATTGTATCCGTTTTGAATTCGAATCCGCACGCGGTTTTCTACAGCTTGGATCAACCGGGTGGAGAAGCGGACCGAGGGAATCATGGACATTATCGAGATCGATCGTTTTGAAAACGAGGGAAGAGTTCACGTTCTGGACGAGCCGATCCCGTTCGAGCTTACTTTCACCGACGGTCTTTGGGTTTTCCATAACGGAACGCTCAATCTTTGGGGTTACGGCCCCACTCGAACAGAAGCGATCGCCGATCTCAACTCCGCCTTCGACGATTTATGGCGCGAAATCATCGAAGAGGCCGATGAATCGCTTGATTCCGCGGCGATCGAAATCAAAAGAATCCTGCTTAATCATCTGAAAATTGGAACGATCTAAATGGCGAGGGACGCTCGCGACGTCGTCGCCGGATTGGTACGCAAAAGGGTTCGTAAAGACCGAAGGAGACCATATTTTTTTGAGGCTCCGGTACAAGGGTAAAATAACGATCGTCTCGACAAAGGTAAGCCGGTCCCATAAAGATATAAGCGACAACCTGATAAGCGTTATGTCGAGCCGGGTCGGGCTCAATCGACGAGAATTCGAGAATCTTATCGATTGCGATTTAAGTTATGAGGATTACATTTCAATTCTCCTGATCCAAGGATTGATCGCGAACGATCCCTAACTTAAGTTCGCAGTCAATCTCGACTTGGCGCCGTCTCTTCAGGTCGTCTTGACGGGAGCGAAAGCGCTTAGCCGGAGCTTGCCGTCGTAATGCGCCGAGGCGATCCGCTTGCCGTCGGGATGAAGATCGACGTCGTAAAGCATGTTCGGCAGAGTGAATTTATATGTTTCATTCACCTGATCGGGTTTAAACGTGAACAACAGCCCTCCCGAACCTCCTCCCGATCCCGCGAGTAAGAAACCGTCGGGATGAAAGCGGACGCTCCACATCGACCCTTTGATATCTTCTTTGGGACGTTCGAGCAGCTTTTCCTTGCCGGTTTTTCCGTCGAGCAGGACGATCGCGGGGGTGTGTACCGCGCCGAGCGGGTTTGAAGCCTCGATCAGCCCCGAACACGCGATCAACGCGCCGTCGGGAGAGATCGCGAGATCGCGTACTCCGCCGAAATCGACCCCCTGTCCCTGATCGTAGTGATAAAGTTTCGCCGCGTCGAGATCGGCGAGGTGCTTCCACGTCGCTGCTTCCCACCGTTTGACGAGCCCCTTGAGATCGGCCGAGAACAAGAAAGCGCCTTTGGAATCGAAGAGCACGCGATAGACGTCTTTGGCGTGTCCCGAGATTTCGTGGACGAGCTTACCGTCTTCGATCGACCAAATCTTCACAAGCTTATCCGTTCCCGAGGTCGCGGCGAGCTTGCCGTCGGGAGAGACCGCGATCGACCGCACCCAGGGATGATGAGCGGCGATCGATCGGATCGGCTTGGGCTTTTGGTCGGTCGCGTTCCACCAGATCAACTTGCCGTCGCATCCTCCCGAAAGCACCGTGCGGCCGTCGGGAGCGAACGCGAGCGCCTGAACCCAGCTTTCGTGCGCCTCGAACGTCGTTTTGGCGGCCGATTCAAGGTTCCAGCGAATGACGAGCCGATCCTGCGATCCCGCCAAAACGTACGCTCCGGTGGGATCGAATCGGCATGTCATTAACGGTGACGAATGAGCGAACTCTTTAACCGAAGCGATCTTCGCGGGATCGACCGAAACAGCCGTATTCATTCGCCTGGTTCCTTGTTGGCGGCGACGGACGCCGAAGCGATCGTCATGCGAGCAGTTCTTTGATTGAGGTCGCGGTCGGTTCGGCGATCTGGATCGGCCGACCGTCGACCTCGAATCCCCCCGCGGGATCGAGCCCGACCGCGTTCAAATACGTGTGGAACAGATGCCCTCCCGTCACCTCGTGATCGACGACCTCGGTCCCCTTCGCGTTCGTCTTGCCGAGCGCGATCCCCTTTTTGATCCCGCATCCCGCGAGCGCGATCGACCACGCCTTGCACCAATGATCGCGACCTTGATAAAAATTGATATGCGGAGTTCTGCCGAATTCCGACATCACGATCACAAGTGTGTGTTCAAGCCGCCCGCGGACGTGCAGATCTTCGAGAAGGGCCGAGAACCCCTGGTCGAACTCGCCGACCTGTTCGAGGTGAAAGGCGAAGTTCTCGTTGTGCGTGTCGTAATTCGAATGGACGCATTGGACATACGTCGCCCCCGCCTCGAGCAGTCTCCGCGCCAAGAGGCAATGGCGGCCGAAGTCGAAATCGCCGTAACGAAAGCGATCCGCGGCGTGTTCTTTGGAGATGTCGAAGACGTCTCGTTCGCGCATGAGCTTCGCGGCTTGTTCGTATGTGGATGTGTACGCCTCGGTTTCGGCCGATCGGCGTCGTTTGGCGAAGCGATCGTTGAGCATGCAGCGGAACGCCTGCCGCGATTGATCGGCTGGGTCGGTGATTGCGGGATCGCGCAGCGTGTTCGCGGGCGCCTGACCGTTTCCCAGATAGAGCGGGGCGTGCCGTGGACCGAGGAACGCCGATTCGTTGCGACCGAGCCCGCCGTGGCCGGGGGCGATGTGAATGTAACCGGGCAACGCGTCGGTCTCTTTGCCGAGGAACTTCGAAGCGACCGCCCCCAGCCTTGGATACTCCTGACCCGGCGCCTGCGCCCGCCCCGTGTGCATCAGGTAATCGCCTTTGCCGTGATCGTCGACCGCGGCGGCGTGCGTGTTCACCCCGCGAACGAGCGCCATGAGGTGCATCAGCTTGGCGGTGCGGGGCAAAAGCTCTGAAATCATGATTCCCGGAACCGAGGTTTCGATCGCGCCGAACGGACCCCCCGTCTCGGTCTTGGGCTTGGGATCCCAGGTTTCCAACTGGCTCGAGCCCCCCGCGAGATAAACGACCAAGATTTGCTTACGTTTTTTCTCGAGCGAATCGGCGAGTGCGAACGGCGAAAACCCGGGAACGCCCGCGACCGCGCCCCCCAGCAGCGCCGCGGTCCCGCCGAGGAACGATCGCCGTGAAAGAACATGTTCCGCCGACCCGCATGAATACGTGCATCGCATGGCCGTTCTCCTTAATGAGATTAGTGATTATAGCGGAATTCGCTCGAGGCGACGATCGCCCAGGCGATTTCCTGGACCGCCTTGGGTTTGTCGGCGGTCCGCGGAGCGAGGCTCGCGACGATCGCGGCGCGTTCTTCTCCGGTCGGCCGACGCGATAAAAGCGCGAGATACAACAAATCGGCGGTCGCCGCGGGGTCGCTAAGCGCCGAGGCGCGGCCGACGAGCCAAGAGGGAGAGGGTCCCAACCAGTAGCGGATCGGGTCCCCGTTGGAAAGAAACAAAGCCTGATGCACCGTCGGGGCGAGCCGGTCTTGAGCCTGGCCCGCTCCGGCCGAGAAAAAATGCACAAATGGTTGCTCGTTCCCCACGAGCGAACGATACGTTTCGGACTCGATCAAACGTTCGGCGAGCGCCTCGCGTTTGGGATCGAGCCGCGCGATCGCTCGGAACCGAGGATCGACGCCGATCAACGATCGCTCGACCTCGGCGCGCTTCGCATCGACGATCCCCGCGGCCCGCATCACGCTCCACGCCAACTGCTCGGCCGAAAGCGGCCGAAGATTCGCCACGGCGTACCTCTCGGCGGCTAAATCCGCGGGCGAAACCTCGGCGGGAGGCTCGCTCGAACGCTGATATGCCCGCGTAAGCATAATTTCTCGCATAAATGCTTTAATATTGTAATGCGATTGCGCGAATTCGTTCGCCAGCAGGTCGAGGAGTTCGGGATGAGAGGGGGGGTTGTCGGAATGATCGAAATCGACGGGGTCGACGAGCCCCCGGCCCAAAAGGAGAGCCCACAACCGGTTCGCGGCGTTGCGCGCGAACGCGGGATTCTCGTTCGAGGCGAGCGCCGCGGGGAGGAGCGAGCGGCGGCTGTGCTTCGGAATCGCACGCGTTCCGTTCACCGGCGCCACCCAGTATTCCTCCCCCTTGACGACCGTCGGCTCGACGGGAGGCGCGGCGTCGATCACCCGCGGACCGGTTGTATGCGTGATCTTTTTCTTGAATACCGATTTATACGTGACGTCTCCCTCCCCTTTCTCCCCAAGCATGAACGCGCCGCCGGCGGGTTGAACGCCGTAGGTTCGGCTGAAGAACGCGTATAAACCGTGGTAATGCGCCTGCTTGTAATCGTCGACGAGCGGGTGATCGTGGCACTGGGCGCATTGCATGTCGCGGCCCAGGAACAACCGGCCGACGTCGCGGGTGAGGATGTAAGGATCGCCTTCGCGCTCAAGATAAAACTTCGCGGGTCCTCGATTCGTCGGATCCGAACCGTCGCCGCTCAATATCTCTTTCACTAATTGATCGTAAGGCTTGTTCTCAAGAAACGACTGATAAAGATAAGTTTTCCATTGATCGGCGGGAACTTTTTGTTGATCGCGCCGTTCCATCAGCATGACGTCGAAAACGATCTGCATCCTGCGGGCGTACGCGGGCGCCGCGAGCAAGTGATCAATCAGTTTATCGCGTTTGTACGGCGAGGGGTCGTCGATAAAATCGCGCGCCTCGTCGGCCGAGGGGATCATCCCGGTCAAATCGAGATGCACACGACGGACGAATTCGCCGTCGGTCGCGGGCAATGCGAACTTCGTTTCGAGCCCTTGTTCGATCAACCGATCGATCCGTTCGTGGAGCGGAAGCGAAGCCGCGGACGCGACGCTGTTCGAAGTTTGATCTTTGGGTAGCGTCGGTTGCGGTTTGGCGAGCGTACCGACTTTCTTGGCGGCGTCGGCTGCGGTTTCGGCGGCGTCGACACGCGAGCACGCCCAAAGCGAAGCGAAGGCGATCAAAACGGCCGTCAGGGGGTTACGGTTCGGTTTCATGGCGGCGCTTCCGTTCTCGTACAAGGCCGGGTTCGCGTCTCGACGCCGGTAAGGAACCGGCTGGAGCGACCCCGCGAGTGACGGCGGGAAAGCTATTGAGGCTCAACGATTGTTTAACATATCGGCCCGCGGCCGCGATTGCAAGGACTTTTTTCTGAACCGCCGCGCCGTCTGCGGCGGTTACTTCAGATCGCGTTGATCGAGCTCCGACGGCTATCGCCGAGCAGGAATACGCCGTTATCAATCGCGTCGATATCAATTATAGAATCTCGATCCGCGATCCGGAACGACCTTTCGACTTCCTCCGTCCGCCGAATTTGCCCGCCGATCAATGCGCTGCTACGCTCTCGATGAACTCGGAACGATCGCACCCGAGGTGCCATTCGTTGCAACGAACGCGATCGATTCGATCGGGCGCTTTGCCGAGAACGATCGGTCTGGAATGAAGCCTGGAAGCGGCGAGTTCAACGGAACCGGCGCGAGCCGCGGCGGTATCTTGGGGAAGGTTTGAATGGGCGCGGAAATCATCGATCTTTATAGCGTAAAGTTCTGGGTTTTCGTCGCCGCGGCCGTTTTCATCCTCCTGCCGATCGATTCGCCGAGCGTTCGCAAATGGGCGCTCGCGATCGTCAATCTCGCGTTCGTCGGGCTCTATTTACAGGGACGAGTGATTTATGTCGCGGGGGGATTGCTCGTCGCGAACGCGCTCTTGCACGCGCTTAAGCCCGATCGACCCCGGTTCGCACGGGTTGTTTTCACGCTCGCGGCGGCGGTCGTTCTCGCGCTTTTCCTGATCCATAAAACTCCCGATCTTTACGTTCGATTCGCAGCCGATCCCCTGTCGATCAATCCGATC
>JAKBCQ010000098.1 GCA_021807585.1 Planctomycetota bacterium
CCGAAAGATCGCGCATCCCGTCGAGAGTCGCAATCGAAACGTGCTTAAGCCCATCATAAACAATGTGTTCATATATCTCGTCGCTAATCGCGACGACGTTCCATTTTCGGCAAAGACTCGCGACGAATTCGAGTTCCTCGCGCGAGAAGACCGTCCCCGTGGGATTGTTGGGATTGCACAGAACGATCGCCTTGGTTTTCTCGTTAAACGCCGCGGCGAGTTCATCGGGATCGAACGTCCACGCGGGAGGGCGGATCGTGACAAACCTTGGGGTCGCGCCCGCGAGGACGCAATCGGGCCAGTAATTTTCGTAAAACGGTTGAGTGAGAATCACCTCGTCGCCCGGGTTGATGATCGACATCAACGTGACGAGCATCGCCTCGGTCGCTCCGCACGTGACGGTGATTTCGGTTTCGGGGTCGACGTTCATTCCGAGATGCCAGGCTGCGTGCTCGGCGACGGACTCTCGAAGGCGTTGAGAGCCCCACGTGACCGCGTATTGATTGATATCCGCTTCGATCGCGGCGCACGCGGCCCGCTTCACTTCGTTTGGAGCGGAAAAATCGGGCATGCCTTGGGCAAGGTTGATCGCGCCGTATTTCTTGGCCTCGACCGACATGCCCCGGATCACGCTTTCGGTGAACCGTTCGACTTTGTGCGATAAGAGCGGGAGACGCATAGAGAATCGCTTTCCAGGATCGATATTCACTCGGGACCGGAACACCGGCGCGGAATTTGGAAATGACGTATTCTGGCGCGATCGAACGGTTTTAGCAAATTCCACACAGAGCGATCTTGGCGATCGACCCGATGAGAATGCGATCGTTATCAAGAATCGCGGCGTTAGAATCACCGAGTTGGTTGTCTGTGTTTGACGTAACGGATTGCGGAACAAGATTGTTGAGAAAAAGCACTGAGCGAAGCCGATCGGAATTGGGGCTGTTTGCGTCGGTTGTGATACCAGGATCGGATCGATGCGCAAATCGCGTGATGAAAAACCCCCGAGCGAAGCCAAACGGCATTTGGGCTGTTTGCGGCATTTGTAATCCTGAGAGGCGATCGACGCCTGATCCGCGCGAGCGAAATCGCGAATCGAACCCGACGTGGCGAAGTTCGACCGTGTGGATTCGATTTGCCGATGAAGCCGCGGGACACGCGGGAGAGTGCATGGGAACCGGTTGGGTGTGGATTCGACGCTTCGCGGTAGCGACGATCGCCGCGGGGTTTTGTGGATTCGCATCGTTTGAGCAAGCCGGGTAAAAGATCGATTGTTGCGGGGTGCTTTTGAAGCGATTTTGGTACGCGACGTTTTAGATTTCGAATCGATTTTCTCTCTCTCTATAATATACGCCAAGTGTGACAGTTTATTCAGAGAATTTTGGAATTTTTTGGGATTTGTGATTTCTTCTTTTGCGAGATTAAAATGAGGCGATTTAACGGTGATTGAGATGATTGGGCTGATGTTGTGGGATGCGGATATTGGGCGAAACGCGACCTTTTTGATGCTTTTGAATGATCGCATCGGTTTTGAGATCGTTTCGCGCCCGAGAGCGCGATTTTAATCCCCGAGGGTGCACGGTGTTAAGAACAAGAATCGATTATTTACATGTTTTTATCGATGGATTTGCGTTGAGCGATGCGAGGAGCGATGACCGTCAGGAACCGGAAAACCAGGCCGAGCGGCGATTTCAGTACTTGGGACAATCGGCGCAATCGTCATCGGCGGAGCGATCGGACGATTCTCTCCAGGCGGTCGGTTACGAACGATTTCGACGGAAGCGCGCCGGTTGGGCCGCGCAAAGCAGGCGTGTCGCGCCGATAAACCATCCAACGCCGACGAGCGACGGATCGCTTATCGACGAGTGTCGGAAAGATCGTGGATCGATCGAGCGGCGAACGATCGAGGAGGTCGAGCGATGCGATGGAATCGACGGCGAAGCGAGCGGGCGTTTCGGCCCGCGGTCGAAGGCGAGATGGAAACGCGGATGTTGCCGTCGGGTTTCGCGGGGAATCTCGCCGGACATGCCGGGAATATCGCCCCCCGAGAGTTCTTCGTTCATCGGGCGCCGACACACGTTCCCTTCGGCCCGCGCGTCGGCATCCAATCGTTCTTTGGCGGCCAGGGGTCGCGGGTCGCGGTCGGCAACGGCGAGGTGTTTAATATCAGTGTTTACAATGTTGCGAATCCGTTGATCGCGGGAGGACAAATTCACGCGTTTCCGATGTCGGGGGGGCGCGTCGGGCTGATCGTCGCGGGAACCACGCAGCAATCGGCCTTATCGATCGACCCCGTGGCGTTTCCATTGCGTAAGGGAACTGCGCATCAATTCGCGTACCGCGTCGACAATCAATCCCAAACGCTCAACATTGGTGAAATCATCGTTAAAAGTGGGAGTATTTATCAGATCCTCGGCTATCACACCGCGGATTTATCGGGTCCGATCATCGTCAACGGGTTTGGAACGGTCGACCGGATCGCGCTCGATACGATCTTACCCGGAGGATCGATCGACGTCGGCGGGACGCTGAACACCCTTGACGTCGTGCACAACGCGAACTTCGACGGCGGCACGGGGTTGTTTGTCGGTCGCGATCTCAATTGGATGGACATCGGCCAAGATCTCAATTTCGCCGGCGGATCGAGCATGTACATCGCTCGCGATTTGGGCCTGGTGGCGCAGGGCTCCAAGGGGACCGATACGGGAGGTCAAGGCGCGCTGGTTCATGGTAATGTGAACATCGCCCCCGGCAGTTCGATGAACTTCGGCCGCTTTATCGACGCTCCATTCACGATCTACGGGTCGCTCAACGGCTACTCGCGTGTGAATCCGACCGCAGCGTTGGGGAAGATCATCGCCTACGGCGGCGGAACTCCCTGATCGCGAATCGAGGCGAATCACGAGCCGATCGGTCGTCAGCTCGTGATTCCCTTTGTTAAGTGCATGAATGCGGTTTCGAGATTGATCTCGTCTTCTTTGAAGAGGGTGAGCTCGAAGCCGTTTTCGATGAGGGTTCGCGCCAGGAACGTATACTGGATGACGTTTTCGCCGAGGCGAACGATCAGGACGCCGTTTTTATCTTCGACCGACGCGACATCGGCGATCGCTTCGAGGAGCGTCGCGGCCTCGTTCATTCGCGACGCGACGGCGATGTTGAGAACGATATCGGCGCGCACCTGTTTCATCACGTCGACGACCGCTCCGTTGACGAGCAACACCCCCTGCTCGATGATGCCGATCTTGTTACAGATATCGGCGAGTTCGGGAAGGATGTGGCTTGAAACGAGGATCGTTTTCCCCATTGCGCGGAGCTCTTTGAGGAGCCCTCGAATCTCGATCCGGGCGCGCGGGTCGAGCCCCGACGCGGGCTCGTCGAGGAGCAACACCTGGGGATTGTGCAAGAGCACGCGAGCGAGCCCGAGGCGTTGAGTCATCCCCCGCGAAAGGCTCGTCACCAATGCGTCTCGCTTGTAGGTTAAATCAACAAGTTCAAGCACCTCTTCGCAAATTTTCTTCCTCGCCGGACCCTTGATGCGATACGCGGCGGCGAAGAATTCTAGATATTCGATCACTTTCATGTCGTCATAGACGCCGAAGAAATCGGGCATGTAGCCGATCGCGCGACGGATATCTTTGGCGCCGGTGTAGATCGATTGGCCGCAGACGTACGCCTCGCCCCATGTCGGGTTAAGGAGGGTGGCGAGGATGCGCATCGTCGTCGTCTTGCCGGCGCCGTTGGGGCCGATGAATCCGTAAACGTCTCCTTTATGGAGCGTGAGGTTGAGGCGATTGAGCGCGTAAAGCTCGCCGTACATCTTGGTGAGATCTTGCGTTTCGATCATCGGACCGTCGGTCGGAACCGGATCGACCGCGACGGGCGCCTCGGCGGGCGTTGTGCTCATATGCGGTTCTCGCTTTTCCTTGAAGAAATCAATCGATCGAAATCATCTCAATACCTAATTAATGCATGCGTATGTCAGTTAGGCTCGACCGCGGGGGGATTCATCGGCACGACGACGCGAATCACGGTCGCCTGATCGATCTTGGGGATCGGTTTCCCTTTGCCGAGCATGACGACCGACGCGGGCCCTTCGATCTCGGCGAAGACGATCGCGCCGTCGAGCGCGAGCCGACTTGAGAGATCGAGTTCGCGGAACACGTGATTTTCGAGCACCGCGACTTCCGATCCCGCGGTCGAATAAAACATCATGGCGCGCAAGAGCCGAGCCGCGTCGGTCGCGGGATGAGCCGATTTCTCGACGCCGTTTCCGTTATTGATATTTCGGTTCGCGAGCGCGTCTTGCACGTAACCCGCGAGCGAACGATTCTTGGCGGTTTCGACGACGGCGACTTTTCCGGGAGCGATCGCCCCCAGTTCATAAACTTGCTTGCCGTAAGCGAGATGAACGTCTTTAAGCGTAACAGGTAAGAGGTTTTTGATCGTCCCCAGAACGCGTTCGCCGCTCGCGGACTCGATCGACGCTTCGACGATCGCCTCTCCCCGACCGCGCCAACTCGCCTGAAAGCTCCGCGTGCTCCAGATCGGCACGCGAGCGCCGACGATCCTCTCAGCCTCTCCCACGGGTTCATACGCATACCCCGACGACGAAAGCCCCAACCGATTGGGATTGTTCATCCCGCCGTAGCCCGATTCGGGAATGCCGAACCAGGTGACAAGCGTCTCCATACCCGAAGCGCTCGGCGCGGGATCCTCGTTCGAGGCGGGAACGTCGGCTTTGGGATCGCGATGCAACGACAAAGGCTCGATACCGATCGCGTAATCGTCGTTCCGCGGGCTGAAAACCGTGAACCAGCTCGTCCCGCGCATCAGGCCGCTCGTTTGATCGATATCTACCGCGTCAACCTTGTTCACGCGTAGATCGGTCCCCTTGATCGAATACGCCGCGATATACGCGATCGCGCTTACGCTTAAAACAATGATCGGAAACGTGATCCAGGTGAATTCCATGCGCTTAACAACCTTACGCAGGAACAAGTAATCACCCGGTCCGATCAAAAGGATGTAAAGGAAAATGAAAAACGCGACCCACGCGAACGGTACGAGTTTGACCGCGGGGAAGGATTCCAGACCGCCGCGAAGCGACGTCGAGAGATCGGTGACGTTCGAGTAAGATATTCGCCGCGCAGGCCCTCCCATCGCCGCCGTGTAAGCGTAATTGGACGTTTCGCCGGTCGATCCCTTGAGGTCGATCGTCTTGAGCCAGAACAGATTCCGATCTTCCCACGTCGAGAACGGCTTGAGGTTGACGTCGATCGCGACGACCGTGACGCGGCCGAAACCGTAAGGACCACGCACGACGAGCGGGGTCGTGGGATCGGCGTCGAGCGTCTTGCCGCCTCGTCCCGCAACGAGCACGAGCTTCGTAACCGAAACCCGCGGACCTCCCGGAGGCTGAATCGGCTTCTTCGACGCCGCGTACGTTTCGAGCGCGTCGAGATCGTTGAGCTGAATCGTCCCCTCGGGAACCGCGGGAAGAATCGAAGCGAACGGCCCGTCCTTCACCGCCCGCCAGTTGCTCCCGACCGCGACGACGAGATGACCGCCGTTTTTCACCCAATCGATCAACGCCTTTTCGCGTCCCGATCCAAGCGCTGCGATCACGTCTTTATCACTTGTATCAATGACGACCGCCTGCGCCGATTCATATCCATACCAACGATTCGGTAACGGATCGATCGGATTGATCTTGATCGGCAGGAGCAACCGTCCCTGCGTCGCGGGGGCGCCGTTCGCCAGGGCGGCGTCGGCTCGAAACCCCGGAAGCTCGGCGATCCGTTCGACTCCTTGCGGATTGCCGAACGTCAACACGAGGATCTCAAACGGATCGAGCGGAGTCGTCGACGTCATCGATTCTTCATTGAAATTCAATCGATATGAACGCATGTTTTCGTCGATCGCCCGCGCCCTCCAGTTATCGGTGAGCGTCGATCCGCACCGGACGTACATCGACACGACCGCCGATCCTCCCGCGGGAACGTCGATCGCGCGGCGGACGAAAGTCGGTGTATCGTCGTCGTCGGGAACGCCCAGTTCGAGGAGACCCGAGAATCGTTCGGTTCCGGCTCGAAGCTGGAGCCAAACCGGCGTCCAACGACCGACCTCGAATCGCCCGCCGAAGCCGACGCGAATGTTTTCGAGCTCGATTCGAGGAGGTGATCCCGCGGCGCGGGCGAGCTCGGCGGTCACGAACGGCGCGAGAATCACCGCGATCAGCGCGACGACGACGGATTTCGCGATCGATCGGTTCGATTGGAACATCATGGCGTTTCGGATCTTCATGAAAATCTTGATTGCTCAAAGATGACGACGCTGGAGACGACGAGCCGATCGGTTCCATTCGGTGGATCGACGTCGATCACGGTTTCTCGCCGGGGTCGCACACGCAAGGAGACGCTCCACACCCAGGACACGAGCCGCCGTATTTATCCCATATCGCTTGTTCGAGGTCGACCCCCCGAATATTGGCGAGAGTCGCCAGCCACGCGATTACGTCGGCCATTTCGAGCGCGAGCTCCTCATGAGTACCCGATCGCAGCGCCGTCGCAAGTTCGCCGAACTCTTCGGTCAGCCACAAGAACGTCGCGGCGTCTCCGCGAGCCAGATCGCGCTCGCCGTACATCGCGCCGATCCATGATTGAAGCTTGGAAAGCGTGATCCCTTCGATCGGTTTTTCACTCATCAAAGTCTCATCTTACAAAATGCGAAGGAGTCGTGCCAGCCGGCCGACGGTTCTTTTCACTCGTTTCGCTCGCCGCAGGCGGTCGTCAGCGACTTCGCGACGGATTATAATCAAGATCGTTCCAATCCGCTCGTCCGTCGAGTTCCATTCAGAGGAAGTGAGCCGACCGATGACCAAAATCCTCACCGACAAAACCCGACCCGGCGTCCCCAAACGAGACGACGTCTTTTATCCCGAATCGGACGGCCTACCGATGGGCGAAACCGGAATCCATGTGGATTGTATCTTGGAACTGCTCGGCTGCCTTCGAACGCTCTTCTTTCCTCGAGGTCGAACCGACGTTCACTGCGCCGCCGATATGTTCCTTTATTATGAAGAAGGGAATCCCAAGGCGAACAAATCACCCGACGTCATGGTGACGTTCGGAATCGACGGGACCGATCTACGACGCACCTTCAAAACGTGGGTTGAGGGAACGGCGCCGCATGTGATTTTTGAGATCACCTCGGACAGCACATGGAAGATCGACGTTTACGAAAAACCGCTCCTGTACGCGTCGTTAGGCGTCGAGGAGTACTACATTTTCGATCCCCTCGACGAACGGCTGAAACCTCGTTTTCAGGGCTTTGAACTCGTCGACGGCGGGTATCGGCCGATGCCGATCGAGCCCGACGGAAGCATCGTGAGCCCTCGACTCGCGGCGCGCATGATTCCCGAGGGATCTCGAATCCGTCTGTTCCCAGTCGAAAGAAGTGAATCCGTCCCTATGTCGACCGAATTCCAGCCGAGATTGGAAGAACTCCAATTTAAGTACACACAAGCCGACGCCGAGCGATCGCGAGCGATCGAACGAGCCCGGGAGGCGGCCGAACGCGCCGAGGAGGCGGCCGA
>JAKBCQ010000099.1 GCA_021807585.1 Planctomycetota bacterium
TTCCCGTGGGGCGTCGGCGGACAGGGTCGCCCGTGGAATATTATGATGTGACGAACCTTCCCGGCGGCAACGGCCACGGCGAGGTTCCAACATGGTACATGACGAACATCATTCCCACGCTCGGCGGCTCGCATACGGTGGTATCGAACGGATCGGCTTCTCCCAATATCAATTTGCCGGGCACGACGAATCCGTCGATCCCGCAATCGACTCAACCGACCGTGGGGGCGCCGATCGGCGGTATGAATCCTCGGCCGGCACTGCGTGCCGAATTCGCCGCGCTTTATCCCACGTATGTGTATCGGCCTCGGGTCGCGATTTCGCTGTTGCGTCAAACCGAGCGGATCACGCTCGGCTTTGCGCGAGGTCGCGACCGGCTTGCAATCGTCGAGACGGCGCGACTGGGGCGATTCCTCAACGAGCAGTCGGGTCGAACGATTTCGCCGGTGATCACCGAGGCGATCGGCTCGTTCGGTCAGATCGTGTCGAATCCGAACTTTGCTCGTGCGCTCGAGGGATCGCTTCCTTTGGGAACGCCGAGCGCCCCGACGATTTTGGCGGGGATCGAACAGCAAAACAAGCCGAAATGAATCGATATGATCAGACGTTAAGGAGCGGTCTGGAATCGACTTCTCATGCTTGAGGTCGACCCGAAGGAACGAGAGTCGACTTCGGCGTTTCACTCGACGATATCGCTTACAATTATATGACATAATTGTAATCATGAATTTTTGATGGATAAAATATATGTCAAGTCGGTCGCGTCGTCATTGAGTTTATAGCGATTGCAATCGGATCGATCGAGCGGGTTGTGTCGGTCGTTCCGAAGATAAGCAGGGTGCGGCGTGCGAGTGTCGGTTCGGGCTCGCGATACTCTCGGCTTGAAGCCGAAGTTGAAACGCACGGATCTCGATTTTGAGCGTCGATCGAGACCGTGTTCGCGTTCCTTGAGTTCCGCCGCTTGCGAAAGCGCGGAGCGCGGGATACGCTCGGAGGACGAAATCGCGCCGGATCGCCGCGTCGCTTTCGTCGTTTCGCCCTTGAAATCCGCGTCGCGGAGAATCGCGATGATGCCGAACAATCGAATTCCGACGGTCGTCTTTCTAGGCATGCTTTTCTATTCAAGCGTTCTCTTCGCCGCGGCCGAGGAGATCGGCAACGGTAAGATTCGAGTCGTCGACGCCAAGCAGGGGATCGTGACGATCCGACTGACGTCGACCGATTCCGATCTGTCGCTCGGCGTCGACGCCAAATCGGCCTTTTACCTGAACGGCAAGAGCGTGAAGCTTGGCGAGTTGGCGGCCGGCCAGAAGGCGACGGTTTTTTATAAGAGCGGGACGAAGACGATCGCGCGATTGCGTGCGTTCGACGATCCCGTTGCGAAGGAAGCCGCCAAGAAATATGTCGCCAAGAAGCCGACCGCGGGCGAGCTTTCGAAGTCGGCGGTGATGGATAAGAAGCCGGCGGGAGAGAAGAAAACCGCGGGCAAATCGGTTGCGGCGAATCACGACGCGAGCCTCAATGCGCGATATCGGCTGGAGATTAAACCGAAGTCACGAGTTCATGCGATCTTGACATATGAGTTGAAGATGCCGGGAGTGAACGCGACCGATTGGGTTGCGTGCGCTCCCGTCCTTCCCGATCTCCCTTCGCAGCGTAAGGTTCAATCGACGATGTCTCCCGCGGCCAAGCAAGTGCGTGAGAAAAGTCCGCTCAAGCGTCTTGTTTTGCAGGCGCAGATTCCGGTGCGAACGCCTTCCGAGCGAACCTCGGTTCCGATCAAGGTCGAGTTCGACGCGACTTTGTACTCGCGGAGTCTCGTCGAGGTCGATTCGGCTGATCAGGGAGCGGGCGAGAACGAGAACCTCGCCGATTTGACCGATCACGAGCGGTCGTTGGCGACTTCGCGAACGCCCCGGATCGACACCAAATCGGCGGCGCTCGCGTCTTGGATGGATAAAAACGACCTCGCCAAAAAAGCGGGGGAGGGAGAGATCGATCACGCGCGGCGCGTGTTCGTTTCAATCGTTCGCAATTATCAGTATGAATATAATAGTCAGATGGATTGGCGGATTGAGCCGATCTGTTCGAAGGCGAAGTCGGATTGCGGCGGTCTTTCGATGGCGTTTGTCGCGGCGTTGCGGCGTGAGGGAACCCCGGCGCGTTTGATCGTCGGTCGGTGGGCGAAATCGGCGAACACCAAAGAAATGGTGGGCGACGTTCCGTATTATCAATCGCACGTGAAAGCCGAGTTTTTCGCGGTCGGTGTGGGCTGGATTCCGGTCGATTGCGCCTCGGGAGTGTTGTACGACAAGAAGAACGACGGCGTGAACTTTTTTGGTAAGGATCGGGGCGATTTTATTGTGTTTCATATCGATCCCGAACTCGATGTCGATTCGATTTATTTCGGCCGGCAGCCGGTGATTTGGCTCAACGGCGGCCCCGCGGTTTGGGTCGTGGGGGGCGGATCGCCCGATTCGCCGTCGGTCGTCGAGGACTGGAAGGTTGAAAAAAGCGATCCCTGATCGCGCGGCGACGCCGCGACGAGAACCGAAGACGTTTCGACCCGATTGACACCAATGAGGTTTCACATGTCGATACAAGCCGTATTCAGAACAATCGGTCGCTCGGCGATCGTTTATGCGGTTGCGGGAGTGGGGATCGTCGCTTTCGGTTTGATCGCCGAAGCGAACACCCCCGAGCGGTATTCCAAGACCGCGGCGTTCGTCTCGTCGTTACAGAATCGCGACGGGGGCTTTTCGGCGCGGCCGGGCGATCCTTCAACTTTGGGGGCGACGTCGTCGGCGCTCCGAAGCCTGCGACATATCGGCGGATCGGTGCGGGATGTTTCGGGGGCGATTGATTACGTGAAATCGTGCCGTGACGCGGCGACGGGAGGATTCGCTCCCAGGCCCGGCGGCGCCGCCGACGTTCGGTCGACCGCGGTCGGGCTGATGGCCGCGGTCGAGCTTTTGATCGCCGACGAATCGTTGCGCAAAAGCGTGATTGATTACCTGGATAAAAACGTAAAAACATTTGAGGACGTTCGAATCGCGGTCGCGGGACTCGAATCGGCGAAGGCGGTATCGCCGCGGTTCGCCGAATGGATCGCGGTCGTCGAGGCGGGCCGAAACGCCTCGGGAACGTTCGGCGCCGGGGCGAACCAAGCGCGTGCGACGGGGGGATCGGTCGTCGCTCTGTTACGCATGGGCAAATCCCCCGCGGATCCCGCTGTGGTGCTCGCGGCGATGCGCTCGGGTCAACGTCCCGACGGCGGTTGGGGGTCGGCGGAAGCCGACGCTTCCGATCTGGAAACGACATATCGCGTGATGCGCGCGTTTTACATGCTCAAGGACGCTCCCGACATCGCCGCGTTGCGCCGCTTCATCGATTCGCTCGAGGGAGAAAACGGCGGCTACGCGGTTAAAAAAGGTGCGCCGGTCGATCAATCGGGTACATATTTCGCGACAATTATTCTTCGCTGGACGCGCGAACTCGAAGGCGAGCCTGCGCTGGTGGAGACCGCGGGGTTCAAGTCGCTTATCGCGGCGAACGACCTGGCGGGCTGGGAGGGGGATTCGACGATTTGGAAGGCGATGAACGGTTCGATCGTCGGCAAAACGTCGAAGCTCGATCACAACGATTTTTTGGCGTCGCAAGCGACGTTCGGCGATTTCATCCTCAAGGCGACTTTTCGGCTCAAAGACGGCGCGGGGAACAGCGGAATCATGTTCCGCTCGCGCCGCCGGGGAGCGCACGAAATGTCGGGATACCAGGCCGATATCGGCCAGAATTACTGGGGATCGCTGTACGACGAATCGAGGCGGAACAAGACGCTCGTCGCCGCGAGCGAACCGGCGCTCAAGCGGCTTCACAAAACATCGTGGAATCAATATATGATTCGAGCGATCGGCGGCGACGTTCGATTGACTTTGAACGGAGTTGAATCGGTCCATTATGTTGAGCAAGACGATTCGATCGCGCGATCGGGATCGCTCGGGCTACAGGTGCACGCGGGAGGTCCGACCGAAGTTGAATTCAAGGATCTTTATATCCAAAAATTACCGACTCCCGTCGCCGATCGATCAAACGCGCCGGGTTTCCATATTCGAACGCACAAGTTCGGAAATGAAGAACGCAAGTATGTGATATATGTACCTGAGGGATACGACGCGACCGTTCCGGTTCCCGCGGTGTTGTTTTTGCACGGTTCGGGAGAGCGCGGGAGCGACGGAATCATCCCTTCGCAGGTGGGATTGGGTCCGGCGATCGCGGCTCAACCGTCGGCTCATCCGTTTTTGGCGGTATTTCCGCAGGCTCGAAGAACGTGGGCCGCGGATTCGGACGATTCCCGCGCCGCGCTCGCGGCGCTTGACGACGTCGAGTCGTATTTCGTCGTCGATACGCGGCGGGTCGTTTTGACCGGGCTTTCGATGGGGGGACGGGGCGCTTGGGAGATCGCCGCGGCGCATCCCGAACGGTTCGCAGCGGTCGTCCCCGTGTGTGGAATCGGCAAACCCGAAGACGCCGGCAAGCTCAAGGATCTGGCGATCTGGGGTTTCGTGGGGGATGCGGATCGCGATCAAACCGTGCTCAATTTGCGTGCGATGATCGCGGCGCTCCGATCGTCGTCGTCGGGCGCCGAGGTTCGCGTCACCGAATACCGGGGCGTCGGCCATAACAGTTGGGATCGTGCTTACGGCGATCCCGAGTTGATCCGGTTCATGCTTGCTCAAAAACGACCGAAACATTGATGTGATTTATCAAAGGATACGACCGATGCGTTTTTTGGGAGAAAGAACTCGACTCGTTTTGACGCACGCGGGATTGATCGTGGCGGGTTTGGTCGTCGTGGCGGGTTCGCCGGACGGGCTGATCCGCGTGTGCGCGGCGCGGCAGGAGCCCGCCTCGCCGCGCGGCGAAGGAGACCGACGCAAGGCCGATTCCGCGGACGACCGCGGCCGGGGGGAATCGGACCGCGGCGAGCGTGATTCGCTGATCACCTCAAAGATTCGCGACGATGCGAACATGTTCACAGAGGGGACGCTGAAAAGAGCTCAAATGAGCCTTAATGAAATGGAAACGAAGCGGCACGTGCCGATCGTCATCGAGACCGTCGAATCGCTGAAAGGGGAGAAGATCGGCGAGGCCGCGCTCGAACGCGCCCGCATAGCGGCGAGTCAAGGCATTTATATCTTGATGTCCAAAAACGATCATGAAATCTCGACTCCGCTGGTGTCGCGTCGGTTCGCTTCGCGGATCAAGGAATCGGCGCGGACCGAGATTCGCGACGCGTTCGTCGCGCGGTTTCGCCAGGGGAATTTCAACGAGGGGTTGATCGACGGGATCGCGGCGATCAACCTGGCGCTTGCGCCGACGCTCGAAGAAATGGCCAAATCCGACGAACCTTATACGTTCCGCGGAGGTCGCCAACCCGCGGACGAATCGAGGCGGAGCGGATCGGCGGCTACCGACTCCGTCCGATCGAATCGTGAACAACTGATTGTTCGTAATCGGATCAAGCTGACGCTCGCGGGCGCGCGAACGATTCTCGCCGCGGCCGAGTCGAAGGCTCTGGAACAGGGTGTGAAAGAGAACATCGCGATCGTCGACGACGGCGGCAATATGCTTTTGTTTGAGAGGATGGAGGGGGCGAGGCCGGCTTCGGCGGCGACCGCGACGACGAAGGCCGTCGCCGCGGCCACGTTGATGCGAGCGACGGGGCCGTTCCCCAACGATCAAAATCCCGATATGTTCTTAGGATTGGGATTGCAGAACGCCGCCGCGGCGAGCGGCGCGAAGATCACGACGCTTAAAGGCGGGATTCCGGTGACGGTCGACGGCCAGGTGATCGGCGCCGTCGGAGTGGGCGGCGGAACGGGCGAACAAGACGCTCAGGTCGCTCAAGCGGGGATCGACGCGCTGCTCGCCAAAATTCGAGCCGAATCCCCCGAGCCCGCTCGTTCGCCGAAGTGACGATCGCGCGTCGATTCGCGGCGCCGGCCGTTAATCCTTTATGTTCTTGAATTCACTTTTCAAAAGACCCACTCTTACAGCTACCTATTTATGTTTTCATTTCGGAGTGTTCTTGTATGATTCGGTCGTTCGCCTCGATCTTTTTGACGTATTTGTGCGCGTTTTCCGCGACGAATTCGGGCGTCGGCGACGAACCCGCGAAAGCCGACAAGCCGCGGCTTCAGGTTCCCATTGCGATCGTTCATGTCGGGGTGATCGACGTCGTTGCGGGGAAAGCGATCGCCGATCAGACGGTGATCGTCGAAGGCGCCGCGATTCGGGGCGTGGGGAATTCGGCCTCGGCGGACGTTCCGCGCGATGCGAGGGTGATCGACGGCGTCGGCAAATATGTGATCCCCGGGCTTTGGGACATGCACGTTCATTCGGCCGATACGTCGACACTCCCGCTCTTTGTCGCCAATGGAATCACAGGGGTTCGGGTGATGTGGGGCAACCCAGGACTCGGCGGGTTGCTGAAACAGCACTTCACGCTCCGCGAGCGGATCGAGCGGGGAAATGTCGTCGGGCCCAAGCTCGTCGTCGCGAGCAACATCATGGACGGAGCCAAGCCAATCTGGCCCGGGTCGCTCTCGATCAAAACCGAGGCCGATGCCCGCGACGCCGTTCAAAAAGCCAAAAATGAGGGCGCCGATTTCATCAAGGTTTATTCGGGGCTGGGACGAGCCGAATATTTAGCGATCGCCGACGAATCGAGGAAATTGGGGATTCCCTTCGCCGGGCATGTTCCTTATTCGGTCTCCGCCGCCGTCGCTTCCGACGCGGGCCAAAAATCGCTCGAACACCTCTTTGGAATCCGCCTCGGTTGCTCACGCGAAGAAGACGAAATGATATCTAAACGTGAAGATATCTTAAAAAACGCCAAGATTCTTGAGTTTTTCAAAACCTTGCTGCGACAAGAGGCGGAGAGCGAACGGTCGCGCGATCCAGCCAGGGCCGGCGCTTTGTTCGAGAAATTCAAGAAGAACGGGACGTTTGTTTGCCCGACGCTCACGGTTCTGGAGGCGACGAGTCGGCTTGACGACGAGCAATTTATCGCCGATCCTCGTCTTAAGTATATGAGTTCTTATATTCGTGCATTTTGGGATCCTCGGATAAACCCGGTCTTTCATGAGATGAAGCCCGAGGATTATATCGGGGCGCGGAAGCATTTTACTGCGGCGCTTCAGTTGACGGGCGAGCTTCATCGCGCAGGGGTATCGCTGCTGGCGGGGACCGACGAAATGAACCCTTACTGTTTCCCGGGTTTCAGCCTGCACGACGAGCTGGCGCTGTTAACGCGAGCGGGTTTAACTCCCGCCGACTCTCTCCGATGTGCAACGATCAATCCGGCGCGATTTTTGGGGATCGAGGCGAAGCGAGGGACGATCGAGCCGGGAAAGGTCGCCGATCTCGTATTGCTCGACGCGAATCCTCTCGAAAAGATCGGGGCGACGAAGGCGATTCGGGCCGTCGTGCTCGCGGGGAAGCTTTTCGAACGCGACGATCTCGATCGGCTCCTCGCCGAAGCCGAGGCC
>JAKBCQ010000100.1 GCA_021807585.1 Planctomycetota bacterium
GATCGAGCTGACGAGCACGGGGACGTTCGACGCGTGGAAACCGCCGATCGCCGACTGGGTCGAGGCGAGCGAGGCGAAAATCGATCCCAAAAACCCACGCTTGCTCACATACGAATCGGGAACGGGCGTGATCGTCAACGGGCCGACGGGTCGGACGCGCAACATCGTCACCAAACGGTCGTTCGACGATGTGGAATTACATCTCGAATTCTTCATTCCCAAAGGATCGAACTCGGGGGTGAAGCTCGAAGGTCTGTACGAGGTGCAAATCTTCGACAGTTTCGGCAAGAAAACGCTCAAAGGAAGCGACTGCGGCGGGATTTACCCCAAGGCCGAGCTCTTACCTAAATATCATTATCTCGACGACGGTTTCCCTCCCAAGGTGAACGCTTGCAAACCGCCCGGCGAGTGGCAGACGCTCGACGTCACGTTTCACGCCCCCCGGTTCGATTCGAAGGGCGAAAAAATCAAGAACGCGCGGTTTGATAAAGTTTTGCTCAATGGAAAACTTGTGCAAGAGAACGCCGAACTCGAACATCCGACGGGGCACGCGTGGCCCAAGAAGGAGATTCCCGAGGGTCCGATCTTGCTTCAGGCGGATCACGGCCCCGTCGCGTTCCGCGCGATTCGAGTGAAACCGATCGTCGCCGAATGAGCGCGCCGTTCTCCGTCCGCGGCGCGCGTGAACGGCAAAATCCGCAGTGATGAGGTTATTTGGATGATAACAAGAGGACTCCCGCGGCGAGCGCGACGGCGATCGCGGTCGAGTCTGTGAAGCCTCGGAGGGGTACGCCGAGGAGGTCGTGGATAAGAGTGGCGGCGAGCGCCGCGTAGACGAGGACGCGAAGCGCGAGTCGTTCGGAAAATTTGATCACGAAAACACCTCACGTTGCGAAAGGATCTCGAAGAGGCATGAGTGAAACCGTCCCGTGGTATATCGACGCGGTTTTTTACGAGGTTTACGTCCGCGGTTTTTACGACTCGAACAACGACGGAATCGGCGACCTGCGCGGTCTGACGTCGAAGCTCGATTATATCCGAGATCTGGGGGTCGATTGCATCTGGCTGATGCCGATCTACGCTTCGCCGCTCAAAGACGACGGCTACGACATCGGCGATTATCGCAAGATCGATCCCGCGATCGGCACGGTCGAGGATTTTCAAGACCTCACCGACGCGGCGCACAAGCTCGGCCTGCGAATCATCGCCGATCTCGTCGTCAATCATACGTCGGATCAGCACGCGTGGTTTCAGGAGGCGAGGCGCGACCCGCATTCGCCCAAGCGGGATTATTACGTCTGGAACGATACCGACGAAAAATATCGAGATGTGAGGATTATTTTTAAAGATACCGAGCAATCGAACTGGACGTGGGATCCGATCGCACGGCAATATTTTTGGCATCGATTCTTCAGCAATCAGCCCGATTTGAATTACGACAATCCCGCGGTTCGTCGCGAGATGCTCGACGTGATGGCGTTTTGGCTCGACCGCGGGATCGACGGATTTCGGGTCGACGCGGTTCCGTATCTGATCGAGCGCGAGGGGACGAACTGCGAGAATTTGCCCGAAACGCACGACTTTTTGAAGGAGATGCGGCGGTTCGTCGACGAGAAATATCCGGGTACGCTCTTGCTCGCCGAGGCGAACCAGTGGCCGAGCGATCTGCTGCCGTATTTCGGCGACGGCGATGAATTCCACATGGCGTTTCATTTTCCGTTGATGCCGCGGTTGTTCATGGCGATCCGCCGCGAGGATTCGCACCCGATTCGCGAGATCATGGAGCAAACTCCGCGGATTCCCCCCGGTTGTCAGTGGGCGGTGTTTTTAAGAAATCATGATGAACTCACGCTAGAAATGGTAACGAGCGATGAGCGCGATTACATGTATAACGAATACGCCAAAGATCCGCGGATGCGGCTCAACCTGGGGATTCGCCGACGGCTCGCGCCGTTGATGAACAACGGCCGCAGGCAGATCGAGCTGTTGCACAGTTTATTGTGCACGTTTCCGGGCAGTCCCGTGCTTTATTACGGCGACGAGATCGGCATGGGAGATAATATCCATCTTGGCGATCGCAACGGCGTGCGGACTCCGATGCAATGGAGCGGCGACCGGAATTCGGGATTTTCGCGCGCCGATCCATCGTCGCTCTATCAGCCGATTCTTCTCGATCCGATTTACAATTATCAATCGGTGAACGTCGAGGCGCAGATGCGCTCGCCGAGTTCGCTGTTGAATTGGCTGCGCAGGCTGATCCGCGTGAGGCGCGATCACCCCGTGTTCGCGCGGGGCTCGCTTGAGTTCGTCAATTGTCTAAACAAGCGCGTCGTCGCGTATGTGCGCCGCGTCGACGGCGAACTCGCGCTCGTCGTCAACAATTTATCGCGGTTCGCCCAGCCCGCCGAACTCGACCTCGGCGAATTCAACGGCCTGACTCCCGTCGAAATGATCGGCGACATCACGTTTCCCAAAATCGGCGAACTCCCCTATTTCATCACCCTCGGCCCGCACGGATTCTTCTGGTTCCGGCTTGAAAATCGCGACTCGCCGCGCGGCGACGGATGACCGCGCGCCGATTTCATTCGAACGGGGGATCTCCGAGACGAAGGCTTTCGCTTCGTAAGATGAGGATTTGTTTAAGCAATACCGCGATCGTCGCGGGGTCGTTTGCGGAATAACGCGCCGCGGTCCGGGCTCGCTCGTTAGGTTCGCCGACTCGAATCGTGATCGCGTTTGGATCGGATGATAATTCTCGGAACGCGTCCTCGTCGGTGTCGTCGTCGCCGATAAAAACGATGATTCCGGAGGAGTCGCCGATTTTGGAAAGAATGTAACGAACGGCGTGCCCTTTGTGGCGATCGACCCGAGGTCGAATTTCAAGAATCATCTTTCCCGATGTGAGCAAGAATCGATCCGACAAGGGCGCGATCGCCTCGACGACGATCGCGGCGATTTTCTCCCAAAGATCGGCGGCGACGCGGCGGTAATGAATCGAAGCGGTCAATCCTTTGTTTTCGATCTCGATCCCCGCGATTGATCGAGTTCTTGCATTGATATCGTTGGATAAAAGAAGAAGATCGGCTTGTGATTCCCGCGCGATGCGATCGACGAAGTGGAAATCGTCGCCGCGGATTTCGAGGCCGTGGTTGGCGGCGAGAATGAGGCCCGGGATTCCAACTTTCGCTTCGAGGTCGTCGATCCCGCGACCGCTGACGATCGCGACCCTGGTATCAGGAAGCTTGGCGAGCGCCGCGATCGTCGCGCGGGTTTCGGGCGGGATCTCGGCGAGATCGGGACGCTCGGCGATCGGCGCGAGCGTCCCGTCGAAATCGAGCATCAACGTCGGACGCCGCGCCGTCGCGACCCGCCGCGCGATTTCATCCAAAGACGACGAATTCATCATAATAGTATTGAACCATTTTTACATACTCTCTTCGGGAAAATCGAATTTCAGGAGCGCCGAGATGATCTTGCCGGCCCAGCGGTAAATGTTGTTTTCGGCGACCGCGGCGCGAAGTTTTTGCATCCGTTTGCGTCGTTCCTCCTCGGGGGTTTCGATCGCCTGGCGGATCGCGTCGGCGAGTTCGTCGATCGAGAACGGGTTGACGAGGATCGCGTCCGAAAGCTCGCGCGAGGCGCCGGCGAAACTGCTCAAAATCAGCATGCCGTCGCCGTCGAACCGGCTCGCGACATACTCTTTGGAAACGAGATTCATCCCGTCGTGAAGCGAGCTGACGACAAAAAAATGCGCCATCCTATGTAGCGCCATCATCTCTTCGGTCGAAAAATGGCGCTTGGCGTAATGGATCGGCTTCCAGTTATCCGTTCCCCACTTCCAGTTCACCTCCTCGACGATCCGATCGATCTCGTCGTCGATCTTTTTGTATGCGTCGATGTGACCGCGGCTCGGAACGCCGACTTGTATGAAAATAAATTTATCAACATATTCCGGATGTTTTTCAAGCAAGCGATCGACGGCGCGGAGTCGTTCGGGGATTCCCTTGGTGTAATCGATCCGTTCGATGCCGACTCCGATGAGGCGTTTGCCGGATTTGAAATAGCGGTGAAACTTGCGGATTTTGTCGTCGACCGCGGCGCTTTGCGCGCGGAGCACGTGGCTCTCGAAATCGATGCTGATCGGAAAGGGACGGACGAGCGTCGTCTTGCCGCCGCGAGTCACCTCGGACTGCTCTTGATTCACCATCGCCTCGATCCCGCGGTCGACGGTGTCGAGGAAATTCTGGCAATGATAGCGGAGGTGAAAGCCGAGCAAGTCGTTCCCCAACAAGCCGTCGAGCAGCTCCTCCTTCCAGGGAAACGCCTGAAAGGTTTCGCGATTGGGCCAGGGGATGTGCCAAAATTGGGCGACGACCAGGTTCGGATTCATTTGCTTAAGCATGCGAGGCATAAGAGCGAAATGATAATCCTGAATGAAGACGAACGTCGGAACGTCGCCGGCCTCCTCGATCACGGCGTCGGCGAATTTCTTATTCACCTTTTTGTACATTTCCCAATGTTTTAACTCGAACACGGGGCGGGTGAAGACGACGTGGCACAAGGGCCAAAGCCCCTCGTTCGAGAGCCCGTGGTAATACCCCTCCTCCTCTTTTTTGGAGAGCCAAACGCGTCTGAGGGTGTAATTGGGATCTTCGGGAGGGACTCGCACGCGGTCTCGTTCGTCGACGGTCTCGCGATCGGCGTCGCCGCCGCCGTGCCCCACCCACGTTCCCCCGCAGGCGCGCATGATCGGATCGAGAGCCGAGGCCATTCCGCTCGCGGGTCGCCGGCACTCGATCTCGTCGTCGACGTGCTGATGAATGTACGGCTCGCGATTCGCCACCACGATCAAATTGTAATTGCTCAACTTTGACTGAATCAACTTATGAAGCGACTCTTTATTCCACATTTTAAGTCTCCAAATCGCGAAATAATCATTTGAGAATAAATTGACCGATCCGTCTCCTCCTTTCCCAAATCGACGAACGATTCCGCCGGCGGGTGAAATATCGACAATCGCCGATCGGAGCAGTACGACGAAAATGACGCGAAATCGACGATCGCGCTCGTCGTCCGTGATCGATCGGTAAGATAGGTGCAAATGCGGCGCCGGAGGCCGATTCCCCGGCGGACCGAAGCCTATTGTTTACCTATTTTACCAGGTTCTTCGTCGCGCTGTCGACCCGGGGTCGGCGCCGGACGCGAGCGTGTCGGGACGCACGCGATCGTCGGCGGGCTCGATCGATCGTCGGTTTGATCAGTTGACGTGGGGATCGTCGGGAAGTCGTTTGATCCCAAGATATTCCGACAATTTCTTGGCGTTCGCGACTTGTACGACTTCGTCCCAAAAATCGTCGTCGACTTCGCGGAAAACGTGGCCGATTTCGGCCGGGATCGTCACCCACGTCTCGTATTCGAACTCGCTTTCGAGCTGTCCCGAACCCCAGCCCGCGTAATTGACGACGACGAGCGACGGTTCGATCCGCCTGCGAATCGCGGCACGCACCTTGTCGGGATCGACACAGCAATAAACACCCGGGATGATCGTTCGATCGGCGAGCTCGGGATCGTCGTGCACGATCATCAGCGGACCCGGAACGGGCCCCCCCACGATGACGCGCTTTTCCCATTCGAACGGTTCGTCCAATACCTGGTCGGCGATCTCCCCCACCGTCGTCTCGGACGGGCGATTGAGCACGATCCCGTGCGCTCCCGCCTCGGTATGCTCGATCAACAAGATCACCGTGCGCTCAAAAAACGGCGTCTCCAAACTCGGCGCCGCGATCACCAACTGACCTTTCAGTGATTTCATGATCGATTGCTCAAAGGTTGGAGAACCCGATCGGCGACGACGAAACATTACATCGTTATCAACTCACTTACTTAGATGCGGATAACGTTGACGCAGCGCCTCCGAGAGAGCGCCCAGTTTTTTGCGTTCGGCCAGTGCGACGAGCGCATCGAGATGCCGATCGACGGGGACCGAGTCGAGTTCATGCGATCGATAAACCTCGAGCGTTTGCATCATCGATTCGGCGCCGAGCCTGGGATCGGTTTGTCCCCTGGCGTTTTTGATCGAATTGATCGCCGAGCCCGCCAAAAAGAGGATGTCGGAGAGCATTCCGCGGCGTTCGGCGTCGACCAGGTTGAGGATCAAATTACCCTGATCGAGCGCCCCCGCGCGGGTGATCATCGTCGGCTTAATTCCCGCGATCGGCCGCGACAGCGCCGTTTCGGAGGCCTCCCATTCGGCGCCGTAAGGGCGAATGAACGGAGCGCCGGGTCGAATCGGCCCGGTCTGACGGAAGTCGATTCCGTCGAGCCGAGCGAGGAAGTCGATCACCTCGCGCCAGATTCCTTTGGTTTTGACGCCGATTCCGGCGTTATGGCCGTAGATCGCGGGGGGAATGGCGCGGTTTTTGGTCGCCTCGCGCACCATCCGAACCGCGCCGCCGGCGTACGTTTCGCTGAACATCACCCCTTGCGCACCCGCGTCGAGCGCCTCGAGAACCGTCGCGACGATCTCGTGAGGCGCCGCGCTCACGTGCGCCGCGAAAATCAGGCCGATATCGCCCCGCTCGGCCTTGGCGCGCTCGATCGCCGCGATCGCCCGCCGCGTCCGCTCGCCGACGGGTGAATAATCGAGATTGGGGTACAAGTCTTCATCTTCTTTGATGAACATAAGTAACTTGCATCCCGCGACCTCGGCGACGATCCTTTCGACGTCCTCGGGGGTGATTCCCGCGGTCGGCTTGAGGATCGTACCGAACGCGGGTTCTCCCTCGGGGAAGCGTGCGAGCGCGCGCAAGCCCCTGGGACCGTGAGCCGGCCCCGGGAACGTTTTGAGAACGCGATCGGGGATCGAGAGCGCGACCAGGCGCGCGTCTTGATTTTCGTACATGTCGAAGATGACAGCGCCCGCGACGGTGTGGAGGATATCGCACGACGTCAGGTGACCGTCGGGCTGAAGCATCATCTTGAGAGGGAACGCGACATGGAGCAGGCCGATCTTGCCGGTCGCGTCGAACGCGTCGACCCCCGCCGCCGAAGCCGAACACGCCGCGAGGAGCGATCCGGCGGGAGGATGCTTGATCCCGCTCGTCGCGTGATAACTGATCTCCTCCACCGCTTTATCGAGCTTGAGCGTCCGGAGCGCAAAGAAATATGATGCAATGATATGATCATCCATCGCCGGCGGGGGATTCTCCCGCAACCGCTCGCCGACGATCTCGCGGAGTTTCGTCTCACGCTCATCGGCGTCGTGCCGCAACGATTCAAGCAACCGACCTTCAACTGGTTTCATAAACGATCAGTCCTCCCGCTTCGAGCATACCAGAGCGAAAGGCGCGGCGAAACGCCCCCGAACTGGAATGCCGACGTCGGCGATCCGCGCCCCGTCCGCCCGGATCGATCTCGATGAGATTCGACAATAACGAACATCATTATAAACCGTATCATTTTTGATTATTAATATTATTTATGTATATCATTTTGGAGGCGATCCGAAACATGCAATATATACACTTATGAT
>JAKBCQ010000101.1 GCA_021807585.1 Planctomycetota bacterium
GGCGCTTCGGGTTCGGTCGTTGCGACCGACCGTGGTGAATGCGATTCTCGCCGAGGTGAAGCGCGAAGAGACGCTCGGGCGTCGACCCGTTTCGTTGATGCGGGGTCAGCCCGATACCGAAACGCCCGCGGAGGTGGTCGAGGCGGCGTGTCGAGCGCTCCGATCGGGGCGGACGGGATATCCCGAGATTCGGGGCGAGGCCGCGCTCCGTCGCGCCGCGGCCCGGAAGATCGAACGCGAAAGCGGAGTCAAATACGATCCCGATCGAGAGATTTTGATCACCGACGGAGCGACGTGCGGGCTCGCCGCGGCGCTTGGAGCGGTCGTCGATTCGGGTGACGAAGTCCTGACTCCAGACCCGATTTACGACGCGTACGAGGGGGTGATCGGGGTGTGGGGGGCGATCCCGTCACGGATTACGTCGACGATCCGCGACGGTCGTTACCAGTTCGATCGGCTCGCGCTCGAATCCGCGGCAAGTCCGCTGACGAAATCGATTCTGATCAACACCCCCTGGAATCCCGTCGGCTCCATCCTCCGACCCGAAGAGATGCGCGAGATCGTCGATTTCGCGGTTGATCAAGATCTCGTTATTATTTGTGACGAAATCTATGATTCGTATGTATACGATGGAATGCGGCATGTTTCACCGGTCGCGGTCGATCCCCGCGCTCGCGAACGAACGATCGTCGTCAACAGTTTGTCCAAAACGTACGCGATGACGGGATGGCGGGTCGGCTATATCGCCGCGCACGAACCGATTTGCGCCGCGATGACTCTCGTGTTGCAGCAATGGAGCCGAGGTCCCGCCACATTTGTACAAGACGCCGCGGTCGCGGCGCTCGGTTTGAGCGACGATTGGAACCGGTCGATCACGGTCGAATACCAATCGCGGCGCGATCGGGTCGTCGCGGCTCTCAATGATATTCCGGGAGTCGAGGCGATCGTCCCCGAGGGGGGCCTTTTCGTGATGGCCGATATCCGAGGTTTGGGGGTTCCATCCGATTACGCGCGCGGTTTCCTGCTCCGCGAGGCCGAGGTCGCGATCGTTCACGGATCGGCGTACGGTCCTTCGGGCGAGGGCTCGCTTCGCATCTCGTTCGCCGCGGGCGGAAGGACGCTCGAAACCGGCCTCGCGAGGCTTCGCGACGGCCTGTTACGACTCGGCGACTCGCGCGATCAGCTCGCGGTCAAATCCGCCGCCGAAACCGTTCTGCTGCGAAGTTGACGTTCAAAGAATTCGTTCCTGTAAATACAACCTGCCGTTGATGTGAACGAACCGATCGACGACGATCCTTGCTTTTCGACCGCGGGCGATCTTCACGTCGGGAGGCTCTCCCGCGTCGAATCGACCGCGCGGCTATTTGGGCGAACTCCCCTTGACCGCGGTCGGCGCCGGGGCTTTCAATGATTTGAGATATTCAATCAGATCGGTGAATTCCAGCGGGGTGAGCCGTTCGGCGATCTCGACGGGCATGATCGAAACCGTCCCCACCTTACGCTCGTCGATTTCCGATTTGGGAATCACCATACTTTTTAAAGTCGAATCGATTATCTCGATCGTGAGCGCCGATTCGTTCCGCACGAGCCCGGTCAGCACCTTGCCGTCGGTCGTCGCCAGCACGACGGGCTGATAACCCGTCGCGAGCCGGTTCGACGGTTCGAGAACCGATCGAATAATCTCGGCAGAATCATATTTGAGCGCAAGCGCGGTAAGATCGGGGCCGATATTCGCGGTTCCTCGTCCTCCCGCGGAATGACACTTGACGCAGCCGACCCCTTTGGCGTCGAAGAAGATCTCGGCGCCTTTGGCGGCGTCTCCTTTATGGCCGAGCGCGAACGCGGACAACTCGGCGGCGGTGAGCCGCTTCTCGGACGGTCGAGCGGGAGCGACGATCGGCTCGGACACCTGCACGCTGAACGACCACGTTCCGATCCCCTGCCTCGTCTGGACGAGCAAGCGGTTTCGTCCCTTCGCCAGCCGAACCTTCGCGGTCCCCGAATCGACCGCGTACGAGCGACCGGTGAAATTGTAATAAGAGTGAATGAACTTTTCATTTAAAGTAACGTTGATTGTTCCGCTCGACCCAAAAAGCATAATCACATCGCGATCCGAACTCGCGTCGATCTCGGTGTAGGCGAAGGCGCACAGATCGGGCGAACCGTTTTTATCGTAGCCGAAGCCGCCTCGGTCTCCCGCTCCTCCTTTCAGGTCGTCGAGCACGATTCGACCCGTCTTGGGATCTCCCTTGCGCGCTCCCCAGTTGATTTTCCGTCCCTCGGCGCCGACGTGGGTTCGCGTCATATCGATCACGCGATCTCCCAAAAAAACCTGCGCGGTCGTTCTGGGGAACGGACCGATCACCCGCCATTCGACGATCGGCTCAAAATGCGCTAAGATGCGAGCGAATGTGATCGACGCTTGTTCGTCCATCGTGATCGATTTCGCCTGATCGCGGATCGGTTCGGCGTAGCGATCACGGAGCGATTCCAGAGCCGCTTGCGCCGAGCGACGCAGCGCGGGATCACGATCGCTTAACGTCTTTAAGAACAAGGGAATCGCCGAGGGCTCGGGCGCAGCGGCGAGCGCCTCGATCGCGATCGACCGCGAAGCGGCGTCGTTCGCGAGCTCGATCAGACGAGGCGACGCGTCGCCGATCAGGTTTCGCACGACGATCGTACGAATCGCCGCTTCGCGCACGCGTTCGTCTTGATCTTTGAGCGATCCCAGTACAATTGTCTTTACCTCGGGGGGCAAAGGACGCGTCCCTTTGGTTTCGAGGGCGCGGAGCGCGGCGATTCGAATATCGATACTTTTGCTCTTTAAAAAATCGAGCAAGTCGTTGGGAGGGAGCGCCCCCGCTCTTCCCAGGCTCGGCAGCGCGAGCGCGACGAGTTCGGGGGGGGAATCAAATTGGAATACCAACATGAATCGTTGATTGACCGATTCTCGAGTCGGCGCGTCTTCCAGCGCCGCGAGCGCGGCCTTTCGCGTTTCAAGCGGCAACGATCGATTCTTGAGCACGCCGCCGATCGCGCGAATCGAAGCCGAATCGGCCGAGAGGACGCTTACGAGCGCCTGCAGAACGCCGGGATCGGTCTCGGCGGCGAGCCTCGTGCGCAAAAGCGGAATGATCGCGCCGCGAACCTGTCCCAACCCCGCGACCGCGACCGCGCGAACCTTGGGGTCGGCGTCGCTTAAGCCTTTAATCATCCCCTTAACCGTCCACGCCATTCCGGCGTGATCCCATTCGCTCGTCTTTCGCGGAATCAACCCCGCGAGCGGGTTCGTACCGAACCACTCCCCCTTCCATTCCGGATATGTTAGATATTGTCCGCTTAAATTCATAACGATTCGAGCGCGGGTTTCGGACGAATGGATTTGCGGCAGCGCCTCGGCGAGCGCTCTGACCGCGTCGACCGCGAACGCGAGGTCGGTCAATCTCAACGCCGATTCGGTTCGCCTGGGATCGTTGAGCGCTTCGAGAATCGCCGCGCCGTCCCAATACGCGAGCGACCGAATCGATCGCCGAATCGACCAATCGACGAATTCATCTTCGTCGCCGAGCGCCTGGACGAGCGCCGGCCCCGCGGCTTTGTCGCCGATCCGACCGAGCGCGATCGCGGTCTCGAGCCGAACCCGCGCGTCGACGTCTTTCAACCGCGGAAGCAAACGTTCGACCGCGGCGCGATCGCGACGGATCCCCGCGCTTTTGGCGGCTTGCGCTCTCACATCCACGTCTTTCGATCCAAGGGCCGAGCGAATCCCCCGCGCCGCTTCGGGAGTGTTGATCGCGTCAAGCGCCCAGATCGCGTGAATCGCCCCGACGCCCTTCGCCGAACCCGATAAACGATCGCTTAAATCGCCGACCGCGGCCGCGCCGAGCCGAGCCAGTTCACGGCCCGATTCGAGCCGAACCGAGAGCGACGGATCATCAAGCGATTGAATCATCGTCTTTTTATCACCTGATTTCGGTCGAGCGCCGCGAACCGCGATATCGGCGCCGGTGTAACGGAGCCGATAGAGCCTGCCCGTCTTGGGACCGTCGGCGAGCCAGCCGTTGTACGCCCAATCGACGAGATACATCGAACTCCCGTCGGCGCCGACCGCGAGCGAGAACGGCCGAAAATCCCCCAGCTTCCCCGCGGTCACAAACGCCTCTCGCACCTTCACCCGATACGAAGCCCCCGATCGCTCGACGACGATCCGATCAACCCGCGACAAACCCCAATCGCATACGAACATATTCCCGCGATACGCCTGCGGGAGAACGCCTTCGTTATAAATAATCATTTGCGTACCAGACCCGCCGATCTGTCCCGCGACGATCGGCAGCCGCCGAAAAGGCGCAAGCAAAAATTCATACGGGTATCCGTAATGTCCGCCCACAATATGATGCGTTAAACTGTTCGGCCACTGCTTGCTGTCGTCGTCGTTGCCGTAGGTGAAGACGTCTCCGGTTTCGGTCAGAGCGACCGAAAGCGGATTCCGCTCCCCCGTCGATACGACCTCGAGCCCCGTCCCGTCGGGGCGAACTCGAATCACCCCCCCGCCGTGAAGACTGATCGCCGCGCCGTCCTTCCCCACGGCGCGCGGTATTCCTTTATCTCCCACCGAGATATACAGATATCCGTCGATACTTAGCCGCGTTCCCGAAACGACGTGATCGTTGATTCCGTTAAACCCGGGAAGCTTGGGACCGAGCCCGGTCACAAGATCGACCTTGCGATCGGCCTTGCCGTCGCCGTCGGTATCCGTGAAAGCCGAAAGATACGGCGGATGCACCACATATAAGGTTCCGTCGATCCACTCGAGCCCCATCACCGCCCACAACCCCGTCGCGAACGTCGAGATCTTGCCGTCTTTGATCGCGACGACCGAATCGATCGGCTCGGTCGGAGGACCGGGCATGTCCATCGGATCCTGTCCAAGATAAACCGTCCCGTCGGGAGCGACGACGATCGCCGTCGGAAAGACGATCCGCGGCGCCTCCGCCACAAGCTCGATCGACCAGTCCTTCACCGTCTTGGGAGACGGAGCGGGTTCCTCGGCGAATGCGAAACCGGCGCACGTCGAAACGATCGTCAAAACGACGATCCCAATCCCAGAAACGAAAGAAAACGTCTTCATGGTTGGAACTCGATCCGCGGAAACAGGCGGGAAATCGACCCCGTCATCCTAACCAAATCGTCGGTTCAACTCAACGCGAACCGACGCGCGATCGATCGAGGATTCTAATAAATGTTCTGTTACAATACTATATTGTCACATGTTCTTTTCCGTTCAGGTAAATCGGCGTCAATCGCGATCCGTTCCAGACGAGTTCGTTTCTGGCGACGAAGCCGATGCCGACACGGTCGAGATCGGCGGCGGTGAATCCTTCGATGAGCGACGAAAGGACGATTTGGATGAGCACGCCGTGAGCGACGACGACGAACGATTCGTCGCGATGTCGATCCAACAAAGGTTTGAGCGCCTCGAAGGCTCGGTCGCGGATTTCAAGGTAGGATTCGCCTCCCGGGTTCGAGGCGTCGAGGTCCCCCGCTTTCCAGGCGTTTTTGAGCCGGTCGTGGCTGGGAAGCCCCTGCTCGCGCGGCATGCCGCTCAGCTCGGCCATCTTTCGTTCGTGAATCCCCTCGATCGCGATCGGCTCAAGCTGAAGCGAGCGCGCGAGAATCGCCGCGGTTTCGCGTGCTCGGCGCATTGTTGAACAGTACAGCGCGACGGGCGCCTGCGGAACGAGCCACTCGGCCGCGGCTTCGGCCTGTGCCCGGCCTCGGTCGCCGATTCCGACATCCGATTCGGCGCCGTGAAGCCGGTCGGGAAGCGCCGTTTCGGCGTGTCTTAACAGGAACAGTCGCGTCCCGGGGATCGTCATATACGCTTTTCTTCCGATTCTCAGGTTGTCGAGCTCGGCTTCGAGAGAGGATGATGATATCAGGCGAGAGGGGCGAATCGAACCGAGTCGCGAGTGGAATCGACCCGTCCCGCCGTTTTCTTTCCCCCCTAATCCGCGAGAAAGCCCGATGTCTACTCTTCACAAGTATCGCACGATTCTCCTGTTCGGAATGCCGGGAAGCGGCAAGGGAACGCAAGGAGGAGTGTTGGGGCAACTTCCCGACATGGTTCACATCTCGTGCGGCGACGTTTTCCGAAAACTCCCCAAATACGGCGCCCTGGGCAAAGAGATCGTCCATTACACGTCGCGGGGCGAGCTGGTGCCCGACGACCTCACCGTTCGCATCTGGGAACGACATATCCAGATTCTTGAAATGCAAGAGCTGTTGTTGCCCGAGAAACACACGCTTTTGCTCGACGGGTTGCCGCGCAATTTCGATCAGGCCGAGCGTCTTGATCACATGCTTGACGTCGTGCAAATCTTTTATTTGATCGTCGACGATCTTGAAAAGGCGCGCGATCGCCTGCGATCCCGCGCGTTGCGCGAGAATCGGCTCGACGATATGAACGAAGAGGTGATTCTCAAACGACTTAAGTCGTTCGAGGACGAGACGATCGAAACGCTCAAGTTTTACGATCCGAGCCTGGTGTTCAAGATCAACGCATCGCATGAGCCGCTCTTCGTGCTGCGCGACATCGTCAATCGGCTGGCGGTTTTGCAGACGAGCGTAAGGATCGCGGCGCGACCGTTCGCCTACCAAGAGGCCGACGGCGATGTGGATTAACGCCTTCGTATCCAATCGAGGCGGGATCGCATCGGTCGCGGTCGGTCTCGGAGCGTCGGCGCGTCGCTCACGTAAGCGTTCACCTCATCAAAACATCGGGCCGATCTTGACACCGACGCTTCCCCCGTTAGAGTGAGATCATGGAGAGATCGGCCCGATCGGTCCGTTTTTCAAAGAATACAGATATGAACTCTTCGTTAAAACTTAGTTTGATCTCGGCGCGAGCGAGCGAATCGCCGATCGGCGAGATGATGCATCGCGCGCTTTCAGACCCGAGGGTGATCTCGTTGGCGGCGGGTTTTGTCGACAACGAGACGTTGCCGATCGAGTTGACGGCGCGTGCCGCGGCGGAATTGCTGGGGGACCGGCCCGCCGCGACGCGAGCGCTCCAATACGGGACGAATCAGGGGAACGAGGGTCTTCGCGCGGAACTGATCGATCGGCTCGAGCGGAGCGAGGGCGCCGCCAAGGGGGCGTTCGCCGAGCTTTCGCGGCGGATGGTGCTGACGCAAGGCTCGCAGCAGATGCTTTACCTGCTCGCCGAGGTGTTGCTCGATCCGGGCGATATCGTACTCGTCGAGGCGCCCACGTATTTCGTGTTTTTGGATGTCGTCAAGGCGCGCGGCGCGCGCTCGATCGGGATCGCGTGCGACGAAGCGGGCATGCGGCTCGATTCACTCGAGACGACGCTGGGTGAAATTGAAGCTCGCGGCGAACTCGGCCGCGTCAAGTTGATTTACACGGTCAGCGAGCACAACAACCCGACGGGTTTGAGCTTGGCTGAGGATCGTCGCGGTCCGCTGGTCGAGCTCGCCAACCGGTGGTCGCGGCGGAGC